>NZ_JBSSBO010000025.1:0-42238 GCF_054058915.1 Thermostichus sp. MS-CIW-41 | reverse complement strand
ACAACTCTTTGCCGCAAATCCAAAGAATGAGTCGGCATTCCTTTCTCTCCTTCCTCTTGAATACCTGTACCCTATTTTAAATTAAAAGGCTGTAACTCAGACCCAGCGGTTGCTAGCGAGGTTGCCCTTCTATCTGGAGCGACTACAACTGCTGGTGGACACCTGGATTGCTGATCTGGCGGGGGTGGATCCGGCGGCGCTGGACTACTTAAACCAGTTGCTCGATCCTCAGTCGTTGATGAGCTGGGCGGTTCGCTCGGGACAACGGGTGCTGGTGCAGTCTTTCGACTTCACCCGCGGTTTGCTGGGTGGTCTGCTAACCACGGTGCTGACCCTCTTCATTTCCGGCTACATGCTGGTGAGCGGCTCTGACTTGGTGCGGGGCTTGGTGGAGTTGTTTCCTTATCCCTGGAATGAGCGGCTTGCTGAGCAGGTACACCCGATGGCCCAGCGCATGGGGGGCTACATCCAGGGGCGGGTGCTGGTCTCTGCCATTTTGGGCGTGATGATCACCGTCTCGCTTCGCTTTCTCGGCCTGTCGGAGTTCGCTCTGGCGCTGGGGGTGATCGCTGGGTTTACCAACCTTATCCCCTTCATTGGGCCGGTACTGGGATCCCTGCCCGCCTTGGTGGTGGCAATCGTTCAGGGGGGCTGGACTTTTTTGTGGGTGCTGATCCTATACGTTGCCGTTCAAAACCTGGAAACCTATGTGTTGGATCCTCTGTTGGTGGGATCCTCGGTGCAGGTGAAGCCCTTGTATCAGTTGCTGGCGGTGCTGGGCGGTACCCAGTTGTTGGGTATTGTTGGGGCGGTGATCGCCCCCCCGTGGGTGGCGGGTATGGCGGTGCTGCTGGAGAACCTCTATCTGAAGCCCAAGCAGGAGGCAGAGGTTCGAGCCAGGCTGTATGCTCGGGCCACCGAGGCTGCTGGTTCTTTGGCTTTGCCGGGGATGGATTCTGCCGACGCGAGCAACCCAGAGCCATCTTTTTCCTCTGGTCCGAATGGCTCTTCAAATGAGCCGGAAGAGTTGCCACAGGAAGAAAGTCTCTCGCCTGCCGATCCTGTAGCCGGAAGAAGTCCCTATTAGCAAGCTTCTCATCTATTCGCCTCTCTCCGCTCTCGGAGAAGGGCTATTGTGGTTGCTGGATAAGGGGCGCATCTCAGCGGTGACGGGCATCGAGGATAAACAGAGCACTGCCTACGACGAACAGGAGACTGGCTCCTATTCCCAGCAGGGTTTGGACAACCTTTAGATTGAGAAGGGTTGGAGCTGCGGGATCCCACGGAGAGGGGTCACTGCCCAAGGTCATCACCTCGCTCACCGCAAACAGGCCACTCCCCAGCAAAAACAACCAACTGGCCAACTCGTAGCGGTGGTTGCCTCTCATGTCTTCTCCGACTGCAAGTGTTCGTAGGCTTGAGCAGCGGCGGCCATTTCCGCAGCCTTTTTCGAGCGACCTTCACCGCGGCCCCAGCACCGCCCTTGCCCCCAAACTTCCATGGTGAAATGAGGGGGATGCTCCTGGGCGGCCACCAGGCGGTATTCGGGCAGGCTACCCCAAAGGCGTTGGGTGAGTTCTTGCAAGGCTGCTTTGGGGTTGCGCCGAGTGGGGTCTTGGAACCATTGCTCCACTCGTCGGTGTAAGTAGGGATCCAGCCAGGGATGCAGCCTGGGCAGCGTGTAAATACCCCAACTGAGATAAAAGGCTCCCAGGAGAGCCTCGAAAGCATCCGCCAGCCGCCGACCCCGTCCGGCCAAGTCGTTTTGAGAGCTGGATCCCACCTCCAGGTAGCGATCCAAGCCGTGCAGATCCGCCAGTTCTGCCAGGTAAGCATCGCTGGTCAGGTCGGAGCGAATCGCGGTCAGCTCTCCCACCGACAGATGGGGATAGGACTGAAACAAGAATTCCGTAACCAAAATTCGCAGGACAGAATCCCCCAACAACTCCAGCCGATCGTTGTTCCGTCGGCCATCCAGAGAAGGGTGAATCAGAGCCTGATCCAGCAGATCCCAACGCAGTTGTTCCAGCAAAGCCGGATCCCTGAATCCAAGGCGGGCCAGCAAATGCTCCAAGGCACGGCGACGGGGCGGGATCAACTCAACCATACACTCAGGTGCTGACGTTGCCTTAGCGGTCAGAACTGCACAGCTTGCAACCATTTTGACCTGAGCCATCTCACCCAGGCCGGGATCCCCGCTCAGGCGGTAAGCCAGCTATGCTACAGGAGTAGTATAGGCTTTTCGAGGGAGGATCTCGGCATGCCCATTCGCGCCAATTCCCCCATTCCCACGACCCAGATGGAAGTGACCAGCATTCGGCTGGAACGTGAGCTGAAGCAGCGACTGAAGGCGTTGGCCGGAAATCAGGGTTACCAGGCCCTCATACGGGAAATTCTTTGGAGCTATGTCCTACGCCACTCCCAAGGGGCTGCTGCCCTCAGTCCTGAGGATATTCGGGCCAGCTTCCCGGCCACGGCCCACCAAGCCCAATGCTGCGCTCTCACCGGACGGGCCATTCAACCGCAGGAGCCAATGTTGCTGGGGTGGACCACCGATGGGAAGTTTGTCGCCCTCAGCTCCTCCTGCTTTTAAGTTTTGGAGTCTCTGATACATTCACGCTGAACTCTCCTGAACATGGTTCAGGAAAGAAGCGATCGCATCCTGCCTATCTCTGAGCAGGAAGGCGGTATCCCGCAAAGCCCTGAGGAATACCCCCCGAGCGCTTTCCCCCTTCACTTCCCGGCAACCGTTGCGGTGGACTCAAGGATCAGGGGGAAACTTGGTCTACTATATCCCTCTCAATGACTTTTGCCAAACCGCCTAAAGCTCAGTAAATTCAGCAAAGTTCAGGGTTTTGGGGGTTAGAGGCATGCTCTCCAGTTGGCGAAAGGCTCCACCCGGCACGAATGCCACCCCTTTAGACGCCACGAAGTTCTCGATATTTTCTGGCCCGTTCCTCGGCTGGATCGGGGGCTTGAGCTTTGGCAACTGCCTCCTCCAGTTGGGCCATCACCGTCTCTGCCGGTTCAGCGGAGCGGACGACGTAAAACATTAGGTTAATGGCTTCGTTGGCCGTCAGTTTGAGGGTTTCTTTTCCTTTGGGCACCAGCGCGATCTTGCCATCTGTGGTTGTGATGGCTGTATGGGATCCCTTAGCCAGAATCTCCCCAGCTTTTTCCAGAGTGACAAGCATATCCGTAGCTCACGGCAGCAGGACATCTACTATCCTATCGAATGTCTTGGGGCAAACGTTCCAGAAGGGTCTAAGCCATTTGGCGGATTGGGTGGGTTCATCATGGGTTGCCATGCTCTGCCAGCCAAGCATACAAGTGGGGAAACAACTTTTGATTGGCTCCCGGGAAGGGAAATTCCGACAGTTCCGCCGGGCTGACCCAGCGCACCTCGCTACATTGCAGGGCTTGAGCTTCTCCGCCCAGGTAGCGGCAGATAAAAGCAATAAGAGTAACGGTGAAATGGGTGTAGGCATGTTCGATGGTGGCCAGCGGTGCGACCACCTCGATGTCGATGCCGATTTCTTCCTTCACCTCCCGCACTACACACTCAGCAGCCGTTTCTCCCGGCTCGATTTTCCCTCCGGGAAACTCCCACAGCCCACTGAGCATTGAGCTTTCCAGTCGTCGATCGATAAGGATTTCTTTTCCCCGCAGAACAATGGCAACCGCGATTTGCTTATGAGGACGAGAGGCACGGGGTGCAGACATAGGCAATTGTTGGTGTTGACCTCGATTGTAGGCGCTGCAATCCGCTTGCCAAGGGCACCGGCCACAGTGAGGCTTTTTGGGACGACAGACGGTAGCTCCCAAATCCATCAGGGCTTGGTTAAAAGCCCGTGGCTGCACAGGATCCAACAATTGCTGGGAAAGCTGCCACAACAGGGGCAGACACTGGGCCGGAGGCTGTTGCAAAGCCACCAAGCGAGCCAACACCCGCTTAACGTTGCCATCCAAAATGGGCAAAGGCTGATCGAAGGCAGCGCTGAGAATGCCGCCGGCTGTGGTGCGCCCGATCCCCGGCAGAGCCAGCACCTGCTCCAAATCCCTGGGGAACTCGCCGTTCCGTTCCCGCACCAGGATTTGGGCGGCTTTGTGCAAGTTCAGGGCCCGCCGGTAGTAGCCTAGGCCCTCCCACAGTTTCAGCACCTGCTGCTGGGGGGCTGCCGCCAATGCTGGGATCCCGGGCAGGGTTTGCATCCAGCGCTGAAAGTAGGGGATAACTGTTGCCACCTGGGTTTGCTGTAACATCACTTCCGAAACCCAAATGGCGTAGGGATCCCGGGTGCGGCGCCAGGGCAGATCCCGCCCGTGTTCACGGTACCAACGCTGAAGAGACTGCCGCAAGCGTTGCAAGAAAGCCTCGTCCCACTCCCCTCCTTTGCTCGGAAGGCTGGCAATGTAGGAAAAACTGACCTCGGCTTCTGATATGGGCTGAGACTCAAGCTGCGTAAGCAAAGTGCAAAGCCCACCAGATCAGGGCCGAAACCACACCGGCCACAATTCCTGCCGAGATCAAAACGACAATTGGGCTATCTGCCCCCTTGAACTTCATAATGCCGCGATTGTAGTCAGCCATCCTTGCCTCCTACCAGCTCTGGCGTTGGGGTTGTCAGGGATGTTGATCGGGATCCAGATCTGCCAGCTCTATTCACAGGGAAAGCTGTGGCGAAGATGTCCCAGTAGAGGTGCTCCGCACCGCCGGCGCAAACATGCCTGGGGAGAAGCACCGTCCTCGGTCATGCATGATACAACCTTAGCATGGAACAGACTTTGACCCTGGTGATTTGGACTGTTTGGAATAACCAGAAGCTAGGCAACCCGCAGGACTAACCGGTCTGCTTCCCACTGTCGAAATAGGTTGAGAAGGTGGTCGGCTCTCTCTTCATGGGCAGCCAGGATCTCAGCGCCAGAACGGGCTTGATTGGCCAAGGGCAGCAGCAGCTCCACCACTTGGTAGCGGGTAGAGGCTATCATCTTGCCCGGGATGCGGGCGACGGGCCAGAAAATATCCATCTTCTGGGTCAGGATCTGGGCCGGATCCAGCTTGCCCAACAGATCTGAAAAGGGGATTTTTTGATCCCAGTAGCGCACGCTGCCATAGCGGACGAACAAGGGGTTGAGTTGCCAGCGGGATCCCTTAAAAAATTCGACTGTAAAGGGATCCCAAGTTGTTATCTTTTGACCTTGATGGCAGCACCAAAAGAGATTTTGCGTGTGATATAGGGGCTCCAGATACTCGATGACCCGCAGTTGGTCGATGCGAGCAAGGGCCTCGTAGCGGCGATGGAACTCCGGGTGGGTGGCGGCAATCAACGGCCTGGCATTCCAATAGTCCAAGTAGGGGGCTACATCGATAAACTCCAGCCCGGCTTGGGCAAGCAAGTCGGGAATCTCGCCGATGTCGAAAGGAATATCATTGGCATGGAAGAAATTATCGACAATGTTTTCATCTTGTCCATAGTATTCTTGGTGAGCCTTGGCGTGCTTGGCCAAAAGGGAATTGGGGCTGGCTCCCTTCAGCAGTTGCCGCACAAATTCGATCTTTTCTGGGGTTGCAGGTGGGGTGATGCCCAACAACTCCAAGGCTCGCCGAATGCGGTACAGATGCCAACGGCCTGAACGGTTGTAGAGCATCAGCGCCATCACCCCGTCGGCAGCTAGGCGCGAGGCCAAGTTCCTCAAAGCCTTGACGGGATCGGCAGTGTGGTGGATTACCCCGTAGGAGCTGATCATGTCGAAGCTGCCTTCGGGCCAAGTAGAGGGATCCAGCAGATCCCCGTACTGCACAGAGCAGTTGCGTAGGCCGTGGTGCTTAATTCGCTTTTGGGCAATCTCTAGGGCCGGGCGGCTGATGTCGATCCCGACCACCGACCCATAGCCGGGGTTGCTGGCGGCAATGCCATGCACCTCCCAGCCGGTGCCACACCCTGCCACCAAAAACCTGGATCCTGTGGGCTCTTGCAAGGTGCGGGTGCGGGCGTACTGCGCCAAGGTATAGCTGCCCAGACTGGAGAAGCCCTCAAAGGGCCGGTCGTAAGGAATAGGAGGGTAGGGGAACGTCTCGTACTGGGCCTGCACCGCCCGGGTAATCTCGGCTTCGCTCACCAAAAGCACTTCCTCCCACGCGTTCCCCCCCATCCTAAGGTCTTCTTGACGCTTTGAGCCGGGAGATCTTGCTGGGTTGCCCGTCTGAGAACCTGGCCCTTCACAGCCTGGTTGTAAACCCCGCCGGAGGCAGAGCGGGCGGGACGGAGTCCTCACAAAACCGAGTGAGGCAGGCGACCCTCTGCCGAGCCGTTGGCTAAGGCCCTGCCAGAGCGTGAGTTGCCCGCTTGTAGGCTTCCTCCAGCGTCTCTGCCAAGGTGGGGTGAACGTGCACCAAGCCGGCCAGTTCTCGCACCGTGGCCCGGCGAGCAATGGCCTGAGCTGCCTCGTGAATCAAATCCGCCGCATGGGGCCCGAAGATATGGGATCCCAGCAGTAGGCCGGTGCTCTTGTCAAAGACCAGCTTGACCATGCCCTCTGTCTCTCCCGAAGCAATGGCCTTGGAGTTGCCGCCAAAGTAGGTGCGCACCGTGCCCACGCTGTAGCCTTCCTCCTTGGCCTGAGGTTCGGTCAGCCCCACAAAACCCATTTCCGGGTGAGTGAACACCGCGGCCGGGATGCTGAGGTAGTCCATGTAGGCAGTACGGCCACAGATGTTTTCCACGGCCACTCTCCCCTGAGCTGCCGCCGCGTGGGCCAACATCATCTTGCCGGTCACATCCCCAATAGCCCAGAGGTGAGGCAAATCGGTGGCCATGCGGCTATCGACAGGAATAAACCCCCGTTTGCCGGTGTCGATGCCCAACTCGGCCAAGCCCAGCCCCTCTGAGACCGGGATCCGACCGGCAGCCACCAAGCAGCCATCCACCTGCAGCGTCTCGCCGTTGGAGAGGTGAATGGTCACCGGCTGGCCGGGGATCACCTGCCGAGCCAGCACGCCCACAAAGGTTTGAATGGAGCGGGGCTTGATCAGCACTCGCTGGGCCAGGCGGGCAATGTCTGGGTCGAAAGCCGGCATCAGGGTCTCTAGGGCTTCGATGAGGATGACCTGGGATCCCAAGGCAGTGTAGATGTCGGCAAACTCCTGGCCAATGTAGCCACTGCCGATAATCGCTAGGCGCTCCGGGATCCACTCCAGCCGCACCGCCTCGTCGCTGGTGAACACCGTCCGGCCATCCACCTCGATGCCAGGGGGCACAAAGGGGCGGGAGCCCGTAGCAAGAATAACATCCTGCGCCGTGTAGGTATAGGATCCCTTCTCTTCCTGGACTTCCACCTGCTGGGGTGCCACCAACTTGCCCCGCCCTCTCAGGATTGTTACCCCCAGCCTCTCCAGGGAGCGGGTCATGTCGGCGCGGATTTTCTCCACCACTTGGGCAGCATGATTGGCAATAGCCTCTCGGTTCACCTGAAGGGATCCCACTTGGATGCCCAGCTCAGAGCTGTGTTGCAGTTCCCGCAGGCGTCCGGAGGCGGCCAAGAGAGCCTTGGAGGGGATGCAGCCGCGGTTGATGCAGGTGCCGCCCATTTCTGCACCTTCAACGATGGCGGTCTTCAGGCCAGATTCGACCGCATGTAAAGCAGCGCCGTGACCGCCGACGCCGGCACCGATGATGATCAAGTCAAAATCGAAGCTCATGGCGAGATTGGATAACCGGTGCTTCATTCTCTCATCTTGTCGGCCTTCCCAGAAACCAGGCTGAGAGCACCCAAACCATGGGGTAGCATAGGGTCGCTTGTAGCTGGGGGGGAGCGGGGGTACGCATGGAACTGCAAGCTTTGATTTTCGATGTGGACGGCACGCTGGCGGACACGGAGCGGGATGGCCATCGCGTGGCCTTCAACGCCGCCTTTGCCGAGGCAGGGCTGGACTGGCACTGGTCGGTGGAGCTGTACGGCCAACTCCTGGCCATTACGGGGGGCAAAGAGCGCATTCGCCATTTCGTTGCAACCTGCCAGCCGCCGCTACCCCCTGGTGAAGATTTAAATGCCCTCATTGCCCGGCTGCACCAGGCCAAAACCCGCCACTACACTGCCCTATTGGCCCAAGGGGGGATCCCACTCCGCCCAGGGGTGAAGCGCCTCCTGCAGGAGGCCCAAGCTGCTGGGATCCGTCTAGCCATTGCCACCACCACCACGCCGGAAAATGTAACGGCCCTTTTGGAGCACGCGCTGCCGGAGAGCCTGAGCTGGTTTGAAGTGATCGCTGCCGGCGATATTGTCCCCGCCAAAAAGCCCGCCCCCGACATCTACTTCTACACCCTGGAACAGATGGGGCTGCCCCCTCAAGCCTGCCTGGCCTTTGAAGACTCGGAGAATGGGCTGCGCTCTGCCCAACAAGCGGGGGTCCCCACTGTGGTGACAGTAAACGACTATACCCGGGATCAGGATTTTTCCGGGGCAGCTTTGGTGTTGGATCACCTAGGGGATCCTGAGAATCCCTTTCGGGTGTTGGCGGGAACGGTGGGATCCCACCGCTACTTCACCCTGGAGTTGGCCTGCCAAGTCCATGCCCAAGCCATTCCCTCTGAGGTGGGAAACTGATGTCAGCAGCAGAGCTCCCAGACCTGCAGCAGCGCCTAGAGGCCCATCTGCGCCAGGTGGCCCAGCCGCGGGATCCCGACTGGTCGCCCTTGGGCCATCAGCAGGTGGAGCGCTACATCCAAGAGCAGCTCTCTGGCTGGGGATCCCTGGAGTCCTTCCCCTTTGAGGCCGGTGGCCGCCTGCACCGCAACTGGATCTTGAAATTGCCGGGATCCCGTTCTGGCCGCCAACCCATCCTCATCGGAGCCCACTTTGACGCTGCCCCGGCAACCCCTGGAGCAGACGACAACGCCAGCGGCGTGGCGGTGTTGCTGGAGTTGGCCCGCCATTTTGCTGCCGAGCCGGCTTCTTCTCCGCTGTGGCTGGTGGCTTTTGACCTGGAGGAGCGGGGAATGGTGGGCAGCACAGCCTACGCCCGCTTTCTTAAACAGCAGCGCCAGCCCCTGCGGCTGATGCTCTCTCTGGAGATGCTGGGCTACCGGGATCCCGCCCCCGGATCCCAGGACTATCCCGCCGGCCTTGAGAAGCTTTACCCCAACCGGGGAGATTACATTGGCCTTATTGGCAACTGGCCCACCTGGGGGGATCTGCTCAAGCTGCAGCGTGATTTTCAAAAAGTGGGGATCCCTTGCTGTTGGTTGTTGGCCGGGCAGCGAGGCTTGATCCTACCTGCCACTCGCCTGAGCGATCACTCCCCCTTTTGGGATGCGGGTTACCCTGCCGTTATGGTTACCGACACCGCCTTCTTGCGCAACCCTCACTACCACAAGCCAAGCGACACCCTCGAAACCCTAGATCAAGACTTCCTGACGGGGGTCTGCCAGGGCTTGATGGCCGGGATCCGCTTGCTGTAGCTCCTCCAAACCCCCCAGTCATTCCGGCAGCAAGTAGCGTGCGTTGAATCCCAACTCCCCTCTCCTGGAAGGAGGCTAGGGGTAAGGATGGAATTGGCATCCTCAGTACGGAGATTTCTCCAGGGGGTTCGCGATTCTGCGACCGAGTCCTTTGCTGAAGAGGGGAGACAATAGACGAGAGTAGTAAGACGAGAGTAGTAGCAGGGAAAAGGTTAAAAAACCTGCCTTGGCACTGTAAAACTCAGCAGGAGATTGCGTATGAGCGCTTTTGCCCAAGCTCCCAAAAAGTGTGTTTCCGCCGCCTTCAAAGAAGAGGGCAAGCTGCAAGAGTGTATCCAGCGGCTTTTGAACCGTGGCATTCCCAACGATCGCATCTCCATTATTGGCCGCAACTTTCAAACCGAAGCCAAAATTACCGGGTTTATCACCCGCAAAGAGGTGGTTCTGGACGGTCTGACCAATGGGGCCATCTATGGATCCCTGTTCGGATCCCTGCTGGGGCTGCTCACTGGCGTGGGGGTGCTGTTCATTCCCTTTTTGGGGGCAGTGGTGGCCGCTGGGCCTCTGGGAGCCGCTTTGTTGGGGGCAACGGGCGGCGCTTTGTACGGAGCACTGGGAGCGGGCCTGGGATCCGCCCTGATTGCCTTGGGTATGCCGCAGGAGAAAGCCGCCATCTACCAAACCCGGGTACAGGCGGGCGAGTTCTTGTTGGTGGTGCAAGTACCGGAAGAGAAGTCGGGCGAAATTTACTTGCTGCTGCAGAGTGCTGGCGGAGAGGAAGTTTCCATTGCCGACTTGAACTTGCCCGGTGAGCCAGAGGGAGACTTAACCCCAGAGAGCATCTCGCCGGAAATCCGCGCTGACCTCTCGGAAGAAGCGCAGCAAACCTTTGTGGAAGCCTACAACCAAGCCAAACAAGAGAGCAATAACTCCACCCATGCACTCCTCAAAGCTTGGGAAAAGGTCAAGCAAATTTTCACACGAGATGAGAAAGGGATCTTCTCCAAACGCAAGCCCTAGCCCAAAAAGTTTCCGAAGTAGCGAGAGCACAGTAAAGCGCCATCTCGCCGCTCTGCCTGTACGTGTTCTGGGTCTGCTCCAATTTTTTTTTAGCTGCAACCTTATATCCTGAGAATAGCCCGAAAAACTCTAACCTAACCTTGCAGGGGTGAGCCTATGGCTGCGAGTGACTTCAAGGATTACTACAAGATCCTGGGCGTCAGCAGAGATGCCTCTGCCGAGGAAATCAAGCGCGTCTATCGCAAGTTGGCCCGCCAGTATCACCCCGACGTGAACCCCGGCAACAAGGCGGCAGAGGAGCGCTTTAAGGAGATCAACGAAGCCTACGAGGTGCTCTCTGATCCAGAGAAGCGGCGGCGCTACGACCAGTTTGGGCAGTACTGGCAGCGGGTGGGTACTGGTTCTGCTGCTGGAATGCCCGGCATGGAGGGCTTCGCCCAATACGCCAGCTTCGAGGAGTTTATCAACGAGCTGCTGGGCCGTATGGGCTCCCGCCGCAGCGGGTTCCAGGGCTTCGCCGGCGGCTTTGGGCCGTTTGTTTCGGTGGATCTGCCGGGGCAGGATGTGGAGGGCACTCTGGGTCTCAGCTGGGCAGAAGCTTTCCACGGCACCCAGAAACGGCTGAACCTAGATGGAGAAACGCTAACCATCCGCATTCCCCCCGGCGCTAAGCCGGGCAGTCGCATCCGCGTCAAGGGCAAAGGCCAGGTCAGCCCCTTTGGCGGGCCAAGAGGGGATCTCTACCTCACTTTGGAGCTGCCCCCCCATCCCTTCTTCCGCTTTGACGGAGACAACCTGCTCTGCGAGCTGCCCATTACTCCTGACGAGGCGGCTTTGGGAGGGACGGCGGAAGTTCCCACCCCTACGGGTCGCGTGCAACTGAGGATCCCTGCCGGGGTAGACAGCGGCCAAACCCTGCGGCTGCGGGGCCAAGGCTGGCGGGATCCCCAAGGCCAGCGGAGCGACCTGCTGGTGCGGCTGAAGGTGGTGGCACCCAAATCCCTTTCCCAGACCGAACGGGATCTCTACGAAAAGCTGCGCCAAAGCCGTAGCTGGGATCCCCGCGCCCACTTGCAGGAGGTGAGTCTATGAGTTTGGCCATTGTGCGGGTAGAAGAACGGCTCTATACCTTCGAGCAGGCCACGGAACTGTTGGGGATCCCTCCCCACCTGCTGGAATGGCTGCTGGCCCAAGGCTTAGTGGAGGCCGAGAGCAGCTACCTGACCCCCCAACAGCTCAGGCGGTTGTTGCAAATGAGCCGCCTACACCGAGACTTGGGGCTTAACTGGACGGGGGCAGCGATGGTCTTGGACATGGCTCAGGAAATTGCCCGGCTCAGGGGGCAACTGCGCCACTACCGCGGATTTTGAGGCTGCCCAGCTAACCCATCAAGGAGATAAACTTCGATGAACCCTATGGAACAGATCATCCGACGTAGCCAGGTGGTGGGCCTGCTGGCCCTCGATGGCAGCACTGCTACCGCATTGGGTACCGTAGAAGAAATCTGGGTTGACCCAACAGGGCGGGTATGCTACTTCACCAGCCAGCAGGGGTACACCCCCCTGGAGCAGATTTCTCTCATCGGGCCAGACGCGCTGCTGACCTACTCTACCGTTTTTGCTACCCCCCTAACCCCCATCAGCTCTCTTTACCGCCGCACAGTGCGCATTGGGAATCGAGAGGTCGGCTGGATTGAGGATTTTCTCTTCGACTGGGAGACCGGATCCATTGCCGCCTATATTCTGGGTGGCAGCATTGCCGAGCCTTGGGGGGGGCGCGCCGTTCTCCTGCCTGAGGATGTGGAAGCCATTGATGTGGACGCGGTGGTGGTTAAGGAGGATGCTCCGCAGCGGCTGAAATCGGAAGCAGAAGGCTTAAAGAACTTTTGGAGCGAAAAATCTCGGCAGGTGAAACAGCTTATCCAGCGCATGGGGGATCGCCTCAAGGCGTTGGTTGGCCCACAGGATCCGCCGGAGGTGGTGCGCGTTAAGGTGAAGCAGGTGCGGGACGAGCTGGCCAAAGGGGGCAAGTTCGATCTCTCCCTACTGGACGAGGCGGCAGAGTTTCTGCAACACAAGTGGGAAACCTGGCAACATCGCCTCAGCCGCGCCGCTCAGCGCATGCAGGCTGCCCTTCAGGCTGCTTGGGAGAAGCTGACCGAATAGCAAAGAATGACTCTGCAACCTCTGGCCTGCGGTCGCCTCAGATGCTGCACATTTGCTTCCCAACTGCTTCCCAACTCCCCTCTTCCTCTGGGAAAGGGGCTGGGGGGCAACAGCATGAGGTGCTTGGGGAGTCCGTCCCACTGCTCGACCGGAACTGTTGCAAGCCAGTCCTCGACCAAACCCAGCTGACGGACGGCGGCTTTTTCGGCTACGATCTAAGATCGCTGTCAATGCTCGGATCAGGTTTCAAGACCCCCGCAGGGCACCTGTACGGCAGGGAGAAAGATGACTTACGCAATTGTGGAAACCGGCGGTAAGCAGCTTTGGGTGGAGCCGGGGCGTTTTTACGAGGTCGATCGCCTGGCGGAAGTGGAGGAGAACAGCCCCTTCGATTTGTCTCGTGTGCTGTTGATCAACCACGAGGGACAAATCACGTTGGGGCATCCCTACGTTTCGGAGGCGGTCGTCAGGGCACGGGTTTTACAGCATCGGCGCGGCGATAAAATCATCGTTTACAAGATGAGGCCGAAGAAAAAGACCCGCAAAAAGAGGGGTCATCGGCAACCGCTGACCCGTCTGCTGATCGAGTCTATTGAACTCAATGGGGTGCCCCTAGCCACGGCACCATCCCGTACGGAAGCGGCTCCAGAGTCTAACCCAGAGGCAGCCCCTTCGGCAGCGGCGACAGGGATCCCTGCGGATGAGGAATAAACTCTGAACTCAGGTGTCCTGAATCCCGATTTTTTTATCTCGTTTCTGTTGATCACGCAGTTGCATAGGAGGCGTTATGGCTCATAAGAAGGGAACGGGCAGCACTCGCAACGGTCGAGATTCCAATGCCAAGCGGCTGGGGGTGAAGCGCTATGGGGGCGAGCTGGTGCATCCCGGCCACATTCTGGTCAGGCAGCGGGGCACCAAGTTTCACCCAGGGGTGAACGTGCGCATCGGCGGCGACGACACCTTGTATTCTGTGGTCACCGGCATTGTGACTTTTGAGCGCTATGGCAAGTGGCGGCAAAAGGTGAGTGTCTACCCAGCTGAGGTGGCTGCCCAGTAGGGAAAGGCCCAGCTTTGAAACTGCCTGGGAGAGCATGACTCTAGTCAATAATAAGCTCAACTATACTGAAAATAATGTATAATATGTTCAGTACGGATTACTACCAGTTGATCTTTCTGTTTACTTTCGAGTCTGCCAACATGGTAGCCAAAGCAAAGCAGAAAATTGGTAGTAAGACGACACGGAAACTGCGCTTTGGGTATTCTACTCAAAGCTTTGCGGGATACCGCCATTCTGGTTGGAAACAAACAGAATGCTATCGCTGCATAGTTGAACAGTGATGTTCAGCAGTGCTCAGCGTAAATGTATCAGTTTCTTCCGCAAGAGAAGATTCTCGCTTCTGTCGACCAAGCTGCTTGCCGGGCTGAAAACTGTCTGCTCCAGAGCAGACAGGGTTTTGCTGTTGCTGATTCCTGAACTTTTTTCGTTCTTGAGGATTGGGGCCAGCCGGAAGAGGAGAGGAGCTAGGGATCCCTGACCACTTAGGGGCGAAAATGGCAAAAGCGTGGAAGGCAGAAAGCTGATGCGGGTGTATTTGTTTCGCTGGGCAGGGTTGCTTCACCTCATTGCCGGGGTGATGTACCTCTACTGGCGACTGACAGCCGGGCTGATGGATTTGGGATCCCTTTTGTTTTGGGGGGCAGAGCTGTATGTTTGGCTGGCGGCGGTGGGCTTTACCCTCAGCCGCTATCCCCAAGTGCCGAGAGAGACGATCCCATCCCCAGAGGTCCTGCGGCGGTCGTTTTTCCAATTGCCGCGGGTGGATGTACTGGTGCTGCGCCAGTGGGATTCTCTGGAGGCAACCCGGCAAACAGTGCTTTCGGCTCTGCACCTCGACTACCCTTGGGAGCGGTTGTTTGTCCACATTGTGGATCGGGTAGAAGATGAGGAGATGGCCAAGGCGGCGCGGGCCATTCCCTGCGAATACTGGGCCTGCCCTAGCCCCACAACCGACCCCCTGGCTTACGCGATGGGATCCCCTCATATCCAAGGGGAGTATCTCCTCCTAGTACAGCCGGGCCATTTTCTCGAGCCGGACTTCCTGTGGCAGACCTTGCCCCGCTTTTACGACTCGCCGGAGCGGGCTCCCATCGCCAATCGTATCGGGTTTGTGCAGGCGATGCTGCGCACCCTAGGCCAGCCCAGAGCCGTTCACCCCCTGCAACAGCTCTTGGCGGTGGGATCCCAGGGCTACCAGGCGGCACCCCTGTTGGGTTCTGGCTGTCTCATCCGGCGCAAGGCTTTGGAAGGGATCCCGCGGATCGACATTCGTCGCCCTGTGCAGTTGGGGTGTCAGATGCACTGCCGTGGCTGGCAATCTCAATTGGTTCGCCAAACCCAGGTTACGGGTGTTTTGTTGCCCTTGCGCAACCGCCGCGTTGCTTTGCTGGCTTTGTTTTCGGCCTTGAGGGAAAACCCCTTTTGGGGCAAGCCGACCACACAGCAGCAGCGCTTTCAATACCTGTGGCTGGCCCTCTGGGCTGCCGGTGGGATGGCGGAGCTGGTCTACTTGGCGGTGCCGATGGTCTTTCTCTGCACGGGGTGGATGCCGGTGCCGGCTTTCAACCGGGTCTTCTTCGCGTGGTTTTTGCCTTATGCTCTCCTAGGGCGCATCAGTTGGCTCTTGGCCTTTCCCCCGCATTTGTGGGGGGCAGCTTGGCAGTCGGAACGGCAGACGGGCAGCCAGTTTTTTCAGTCCATCCAGGCGCTGGTGCAAAGTCTGCGGGGAGTGCCCCCCTATCCCGAGCAGCCTTCCCAGCTCTCCTTAGGACCTCAGGCTCTGGCTATTGTGCTGACTTTTCTGGCTATGGGGGTGGGATCCCTGCGTTCTGCCGGCAGTTGGGATCCCTCTTGGCCTGAGCTGCTGTTTGGCTTGGTCTGGGCCTTCTACAACCTGATGATCCTGACGGTGCGCCCCGACGATCACGATTTTGCCGGCTTTGCTTTTCCCAGCAGCAGCGCCGCTGCGGCGACAGAAGAGAGCGCCGACCCATAGGCTGCCAAGCCAAGACAAGTTCATCGCAAAACCAAATCCCCACATCCATTCAGCTGCTGCATGGATGAAATGGCAGGCTGCCGCGGCAGATGGTGGGCAAACGCTATGCTGTGAGAAGTGTAGGATAAGTGGATCGGCACAGGTTGTCTCCAACTCTCCGGGGAGGTGTACCGGTGGAGAGGGGGGATCCCTGGCCAAGTCGCCCCTCCTGTTTGCAGGATTGAACGCGGTCTTCTAGGTTCAGAACGACACACCTGTGGAGTCAGAGAGACCCCCCCTTCGACTGCTTCCCCTGGGTACGGATCCCCGTCAACAGGGCTGTGCCTATTGGGTGGAGATGGGATCCCACCGTTTGCTTCTCGATTGCGGGTTGCCCGCTCCTGCCCTCTTTAAGGCTCTGCCAGGGATCCCGGATGCGGTAATCTGCAGCCATGCTCACTTTGACCATGTGCAAGGGCTACCTGCTTTTCATCGTCGTTACCCTCAGGTACCTCTCTACGCCACGCCGGTGACTGCTCATTTGGCCGCTGGTCTGTGGGAGTGTGGCGTTTGGCCAGGCTACGACCGGGACATTCGCTTTCCCCCCTTTCGGGCGCTGCCTTTGGGCCGGGCGCGAGAGATTTTGCCCCATCTGATGCTCACTTTCTTTGCGGCTGGGCATCTGCCGGGAGCGGCGGCAACCCTGCTGCAAAATACCCAAACCACTCCGGCCCAAGCCTGCGTGTACACGGGCGACTGTTCCCTGGCCTCAACTCGCTTTGCCCCTGGCTTGGATCTCATTGCTTTGCGCCACTGGCAGCCGGACGTGTTGCTCATCGAGGCTTCGCTGGGATCCACCCGCCATCCACCCCGTCGTCACCTGGAAAATCGCCTGGTGGAGCGGTTGCTCAGCGCCTTGGAAGCGGGGCAAACGGTGCTGTTTCCCCTGCCGGTGCTGGGGTTGGGGCAGGAGCTGATCTTTCTCCTCAAAGCCCACCACCGCTTTACCCAAGCCCCCCAAGAGCTCAAGATATGGGTGGCGCCGGGGCTGGCGGCAGGCTGCAATCTCTACGAGCGCTTGCTCACCTACCTGCCGGAGCCGGTGCGCAATTTCGCCACCTACCAGCCCTTGTTCTGGGAAGACCGCCTGCAGCCGCGGGTTCAGCCCCTTACCGAAGCGGATCCTCTGCCCCAAGGCTTGCTGCTGTGCGACGCCGATGCCCGGCCTGAGGCTTGGGATCCCATCTGGTCGAGATTGCTGGCCCAACCGCAGCGCTCCTGTCTGCTGGTGCGGCTGCCGGAAGTGGAGCTGGCCACCCCGTTTGAGCGTTGGCCGGCGCCGCTGCGCTCCCGCCTTGCGGTGGAATGGCTGGCCTGGCACAGCCACAACGATGTCGGGCATCTCACCCAGATCGTCCACACCTTTCGCCCCGAACATGTAGTCTTGGCAAACACCAGCCCCCAGCAGGCTCAAGATCTGGCGGATCTGCCGGAGCTGTGCAATCGCTACCATGTCCACTGCCCCCAGCCCGGACATTGGCTGGAGCTACCCGACGGCCGCCTGCAAACCCCGGTCAAGCTCCCGGATTCTCCTGCCGAGGTCACGGATCCCGCTGTGCGCTACGAGGGGGAGGTGGAAGAAGTTTGGCAGGAGCAGGGCTCGCCGCGGGCTTTGGCGGGGGTACAGGTGCGTCTGCCCCCCCAGATTACCCAGGATCCCCGTTGGCCGGCCTGGGCCGATACCGGCTTAGTGGAAGCCCGCTGGCAGGGATCCGAACTGGTGCTGCGCGGCCTTTCTCCACGGGAGCTGATCCGCCCGGCAGAGGCTGCCCCTTCTCCAGCAGGGATCGTGCCGCGTCCAAAACAGCCTTCTGTATCCAGTCATCACGGTGGCAAAAAGTGCCAAAATTGTCGCTTTGCCCGCCAGATCTTGACTTCCCAAGCCCAAGCCTTTCGCTGCGATCAGGAACGCTCTCCCCTCTACCGCCTCAGGGTGGATCCCCAGGGGAGCTGCCCCTACCATCAGCCGCAGGAGATCCGCTCTTCCGGTTAGCCGTCAAGCCAGGGAAGCCCAAAGGCTAGAATGGGGCAAGTCGCGGTGCCAACCATGCTTGAGCAAGATTCCTGGGCAAATCATCGCCGTAGGCCGGTCGGATCCCTGGAGCGCCCAGCCGAGGCCTTGGCTGCGGCCAGCCCACCCGTAGTGCAGATGGTTGGGGTGAACAAAGTCTATCCACTGCCGGAGGGCAGTTTTCAGGCCCTCTACGATATCGACTTGGCGATCCAGCCGGGAGAGTATTGCGCCATTATGGGGCCCTCTGGATCCGGCAAATCCACCCTGATGAACCTCATCGGCTGCTTGGATCGGCCCAGCTCAGGGCGCTACTGGCTGGATGGGGTGGAAGTTTCCACCCTGACCGATCGCGATTTGGCCCACATTCGCAACCAAAAAATCGGCTTTGTCTTCCAGCAGTTCCATCTCCTGCCCGTCTTGACGGCGCTGGAGAACGTCATGCTGCCCTTGGCCTATGCTGGGATCCCGGAGCCGGAGCAACGCCGGCGGGCCAAGCAAGCCCTAGAACAAGTGGGCTTGGGGAGCAAACTGCAGCAGCGTCCGGCCCAACTCTCCGGCGGCCAGCAGCAGCGGGTGGCGATTGCTCGTGCCATTGTCAACCGACCCCAACTGTTGCTGGCTGATGAGCCGACTGGGGCTCTGGATAGCCATACCGGCCAGGAAGTGCTGAACCTTTTTGCGGAGCTCCACCGGCAGGGCATCACCCTGGTCGTGGTCACCCATGACCTTGAAGTAGCCCAGGCCGCCCAGCGCATTATCCGGGTTGGGGATGGCCGTTTGCTGGATTGAGGAAGACAGGGATCCGCCTGGGGGCAGTTGGGTTCAGGAGAGTTCCCAGTTGCGGTGAACTGGCGTGCCGGATGGATCCCTGGCCTCACTTTGGGTGAAGGTCGAAGGGAATGTCTTAAACGGGCATGGGATAACCCTATCTATGATGGCCCAGCTTGGGCTACTCTAAACGCAACTGAGGGCTTGGGAAGAGGATCCGTCCATGAAACTGATCGAAGATATCATCCGATTTTTGGAAACCCGCCTGGAGGAATTTCTCAGGGCCCACCCCGAGATCGAGCTGCAAGCCCTCGATGAGCAGTTGCGCCAGCAGGAATCCGATACCCTGCGGCTGTTGCAGGAAAGCCGCGTCCAAGAGGAGGCTCTCCAAAAAAGCATTCTCAACTTAGCCGAGGAGATTAAAACCTGGCACTTTCGCATTGAGAAGGCGCAGCGGGCCAATCGTCCCGATCTAGCCGAAGGAGCGCGACGCCGGGAGGCTGAGCTGTTGGAGAGGGGCAGCCAGCTATGGGGTCAAATGAAAGCCCAAAAGGAGAAAATCCAACAAATGGAAGCCCTGCTGCCGCAGATTCGCCAGCGCCGCCAAGAAGTGAAGGCTAAGCTGCAGGAGGTAAGAGCCGCGCAAGCCAAAGGCATGGACAACCCGGACCGGAATTTCAGCCCTTGGGGAAAACCTTTCGAGGCTTGGGATGAATTGGAAGAGCAATTTCGTCAGCTAGAGGTGGAAAACGAATTGAATGACACGAAGAGGAAGGTGCGGGAACAGCAGCGGCGGTAACAGCCTGACCCAAAATCTTGTTAGTTTGCTAATGTTGAATCCAGTCGCAACAGCCAAAATCGAGCTGGGCGGAACTTGTGATTCTGGGCGGAACTTGTGATTTAAGCCCTTGGTCTCAAGAGCCATAGCCACATCATTTCCAGAACTTTCTCTGGCACCGACCGGGAAGAAAAGTCTCTCCTCTCCCCCAAGAGTGATACGCTATTGGGCATGAATGAGTTGTATCTGAATCACCCCACATTTGGTCTGCTCTACAGCCTGTGTCAGGTCGACGAAAATCAGGCTCTCTTCACCACTCTCTACGCCCAAAGGCTCTTTTTTCGGGTTTACTTCAGGCCGCCGGATAACAGCGGGGATCCTGCTGCCATGGAGGAGTTGGTCTTCGATCCGATTAGCCGTAATGAGGCTCGCCAGCTCATCGAAGAGCAAATGCGCCTGCTGCGCCGTGCTGCCCGCCAAGATGAGCTAGAACAATTGCAGTTGATCTACAAGCAAACCTTTTCGTAAACTACCCGACCCTGACTGCTTCGCAGTACAGGGCGGGCTTTCGGTAGCCCTGCAGTTGGCAAGCCAACCACGAACCTCTAGGCTGGTTTACAGCAGCCCCCAAAAGCACAATCACATTCGCACCATTCAAATCCGCATCCCCTTCCCATCCACAGTGCCCACACTTAAACTTCTTTCCACTGCGATAGGATTGCGCAGGGTCGGGATGGATGTGCAAACACCGGTGACAGGTCTGCGACGTGTAGGCAGGCGGCACCAGAATCAAAGCAACTCCTGCACGCAGAGTCTTGTATTCCAGAAACTGCCTCAGTTGGTAGAACGCCCAACTGTTGGCCCTGCGTCGCTCGGCTTTGCTGCGGGGTTGTTGGTTGATACGCTCCCGTATCCCTGTCAAGTCTTCCAGAGCAATAGCGCTGTTTGTGACCTTTGCCCTAGAGACAATAGCTTTGGAGATGCGATGATTGACCCACGCCTGAAAGCGTCTCTCCTTGCCAGACAGCCGTTGCAACAGTTCTCTGCATCTGCGCCGCGAACTGCGTGTGCCCTTACTGGCTTTGCGTTGGAGTACCGCCCTCAACCGGGAGTAGTGGTCTCGGACTCTGTTCAACTGCTGTCCATTCCAGTTCTTCCCCTCTGAGGTATGAGCGATATCTGTCCTTCCCAAATCCACCCCGATCACCTTGTCGGTATCTTGTTGCTTGGGTGGTTTTTTCTCTACGCAAATCTGGATGTAGTAGGAGCCGTCTCTGCGCTTGACCAGAGTGGCCGATTTGGGGTTAGAGCCAGCCAGCATTCCCCTCTGGTAGTTGCCAATGGCTAGCTCAAAGCGTTCTCTCCCTTCCACCGTGGTCAGCGACACCGTCCAGTCTTTCTCGCGGAACGAAAAGATACGAGCGTCGTAGGTAGCGAAGCCACCCTTGAACGCTTTGACGGGGCGGTTTTTCTGTTGGGCAACTTTACGGGCACCGGCCAGCCGTCTGCAGACCTGCTGGTCGCGTAAGCGGGACGTAGTCCTTGCCAAGTTACTGGACAAGCCGAACCGGGCACGGATTTCGCGGTAGCACAGAGATTGAAGTTTAACGGCGTTGGTGACTTTCTCGGGCGTGTTTTGGTTGACCCAGTTCAACGCCTGCACAAAGGCATCCAAGGTCGCGTCCAACTTTGCGGCCTGCGACTGGGACACCTTGAGCTTACAGGAGACGGTCAGAACTTGGGTCATGGTTCTATCGTAACTTCCGCATTCCTCCCGACACTGACCCTACGGGTACAGCGCGGGGCTCCTGCGATTTCTAGCTGAAGGTCTTGCAGGGCTCAGGACGAGGGTTTTGTTCCTCAGATAAGATAGCCACCTAAAACTGAGACAGAAAGCGCAGGTCGCTGGTATAAAACAGGCGGATATCCTGAATGCCGTGGAGGAGCATGGCCATCCGCTCAATGCCGATCCCTGCCGCAAATCCGGTGTAGCGCTCCGGGTCGTAGCCCACCGCTTGAAATACATTGGGATCCACCATGCCGCAGCCGAAGATTTCCAGCCATTTCGAGCCAAAGCGCACGTCCATCTCAGCAGAAGGCTCGGTAAAGGGAAAATAGCTGGGCCGAAAGCGGGTTTCTCGCTTGCCCAATAGGCGGGTGATGAACGTGTTGAGGGTGCCCTTCAGGTCGGAAAAGGTGAGGTTCTCGCCCACCGCCAAAATTTCCATCTGGTGAAACACGGCGGAGTGGGTGGCATCCACGGTATCGCGGCGCATCACGCGACCGGCATGCACAATGCGTAGCGGCGGCTGGTGTTGCTCCATGTAGCGCACCTGCACCGAGGAGGTTTGGGTACGCATCAGGTAGCCATTGGCCAGGTAGAGGGTATCCTGCATATCCCGCGCCGGATGGTCGGCAGGGGTGTTGAGGGCCTCGAAGTTGTAGTACTCCGTCTCGAGCTCAGGCCCATGCACCACGGTGTAGCCCATTCCCACAAAGATATCGAGCATGCGGTCGATGGTGGCCTGCAGCGGATGGATCCGCCCCAGAGGCCGACGGGGCCCGGGCATAGTGACATCCAGGCGCTCTGCTTCTAGGCGGGCCAGCAGTTGAGCTTCACCAAGGGCCTGTTTGCGCTGCTCC
This sequence comes from Thermostichus sp. MS-CIW-41, assembly GCF_054058915.1. Classification (NCBI taxonomy): domain Bacteria; kingdom Bacillati; phylum Cyanobacteriota; class Cyanophyceae; order Thermostichales; family Thermostichaceae; genus Thermostichus; species Thermostichus sp. MS-CIW-41. Next base: position 20,300 of record NZ_JBSSBO010000025.1, on the reverse strand, counting down.
AGACTGGATTGGAGGGCCTCTTTAAAGGTGTTGGCCAAAGCGCCAATGGCAGGCCGTTCTTCTGGGGGCAGCTTCCCCATTCCCCCCAAGATTTTGGAGAGCTTACCTTTCTTGCCCAGGTAGTCGATGCGGATCTGTTCCAGAGCCTCCAGACCGTCAGCTTGTTCCACTTGGGCGAGGGCCTCGCTTTGCAGGGTGAGAAGCTGTTGGCGAAGCGTGTCTTTTTCGTCTTGCATGGGGCCGATTCCAAGGGCAGAAGGGATCCCTGGGGTTGTGAGGAATCCCTACAAAGGTATCACAGGAGGGAGCTCGGTCGCGCCTTTGCATCCGATGGGGTTGGTCGGCAGCAGGGGGAACCCTTTTGGGGAACTAGCTCTGAGGCGCCGAATCTGGCAACAGACACCCCAGAGCGTCACACCCTGCCGGTCCCTCTGCTGCCAAGGTAAAGTTGCGGTCGTAGCGGGCCAGGGCCGCGAAGAAGTTATCTGTCCGCCGTCTCTGCTTGACCTCGGCCACCAGTCGTTCGTAGGTGGGCTTGTCGATTTTCTCAAAAGGCAGGCGGGGGAAGGGGGCATCGAAGCGGGCCAGCAGCGCTGCGCTGATGTATCCCTCGTCATCGCGGATGGCTTCGTAGATACGGGATCCCAGAGCTTCCACCTCGTCCTCCCGCAGCTCGATGGTGGCGGAGGTGTTGTGGGTGGTGTAGTACTTCTGAACCTGCATATAGAAGTCAAACTGGGCCAGGGCCGAGAATTGCTCGATCTCGATCTGGCCAGCACCGGGCAGGTTGGCCCATTCTACTTCCACAGGCAGTTCCACCAGCCATTCGGTACAGCGGGGATCAAAGGGGTCGTTGAGCAAGTTCCCGTTTTCATCTTTGTCCGCCTGAGCAGGTACCACCGAGTAGCCATAGTCCAGACAGGCCAGCGCCACCGGGTCATTTTTGGCAAAGGTGATGCGGCGGATGTAGCGTTGGGCTTTGGGCGGGTGCCAGCCGGGAGAGGCGTTGGTGAGCAGCGACTTGGTGCCGGCGGGCTGAACCGTGGTGCAGCGGTTGGGGCGGCGCAGGCTGTGGCGGTCGCAGTAGTCCCAGACCACGCGGTGGACGATCTCCTTCCAGCGGCTGAGGTATTCCCGCTCCTGCTGCTTGAATTCCTTCCCGATGGGGGTATCGGGTCTCCCTTCCTGCCACCAGCGCAGCCATTCAACCCCAAAGGCTTTGACGCAAAAGTCGAACAGGCCTGTGAACGAGACGCCGACGATGGGATCCCATTCCCGCGAGCGCTGGAAGCGAGGTTCCACAAAGTGGTGGTGGAGCAGAGCTGCCACCGTGAGGGCTCCCGCCGTGAAGGCTTCCTCTTGCTCTTGCCGGTTGTGGGGATCCAAACGGTTGAGGTGGATCTCGGCCAAGTTGCAATGGAATGTGTGGCCAATAATCTCGCCACAGTTGTGGACAACAAACCCATTGGCATCAAAGCACGCTGGGCCGGGGACAGTACAGTCATACACCGGCTCTACCCCGTCTGCCTCAAGGGCAGCAACCGTCACAGCAAACCGCTCTCGGTTGAGCTGGCGCTTGTAGCCATTCAGCAGTGCCTCTAGCTTTTGGGCTTTGTGCGGTTCCCGAAAGCCGACCCATTCCTGGAACAGATGCAAGTTGTCGTTGGCAATAACCAATTCGTGCTGGGCTTTGCAAGCGTATGGTGCAGGTTGGCGAGCACTGTTCGGCAGCAGGCGATATCCAGCAGGACGGCGATTCTCATACAAAACTGCAATGATGCCCAGCCGCGCCAGCATGCGCTGAACCGCTTTGAGGGTACCCAGATGGCTTTGAGAGAGCCGCACGCTAACCCCTTTCTCCTGATTACCTTGCACGCTGCCATCCGCATCAAAGAGCCCGCACAAGAAGCCTCGATGAAACTGGAAGCTGGTGGCTTCGAGCGCCTCTGTCATCTGCTTTTGTCCGGGCCTCATGCCGAACTGGGCCGCCAGTTTTGCCAACCCCCTGGAGCCGATAACCCGCAACCCAAGCTGCGCATAGTGATATGCCTCTGGCTGGCGGGGCTCGTAACCCACTGCCGTTTGCAAAAGCTGAATCGCATACTGGCTCATTTCGGCTTGGGTATCTTGCCAATAGCGTAATAAAGCCGTGTCGTTCCACGGGGTTGCCGTAAGGCTACCGTCACCCAGCAAATTCCCCAAAAGCCAGCCTTCTTCCCAGGTACCCGCCCCATCCCACGGGGTGAGATCGCGATGGTTGTGCAGCAGGATGCGGTCGCCCGGTTGTAGGCTTTCTGCCGGTACCCACTCGGTGTATTGTGCCTTTTGGGTTTGAGCGGTGACTTTGAGAACCCGATGGTTGCCTGTCAGCCGCAGAGAGAACCCTTCCTTGGTCAAAAGCTTCAGCACAGGCTTGGTACCGGAGTAGAAGAACCCCTCCGGTGTGGTACTGAATAGTTCTCCATTGACATAGGTGCTGTGCTGCTTCCCAATCAGGTCTCTCACCTGGCGCGGCCCATCGCCCGTGTGCACCCAGGTATCGGCTGTCACGCAGGGATTCAGCCCATAGCGCCACAGGCGATCCTGAAGTTCCTCTTCCCCTAGGGAGGGATCCCGTCCCTTTAGCCATTCTCGGGCCGTTCCTGCCTCATAGGCTTTGAGAAAGTCGGGTTTTAGGTCGGGTGGGATAAGGTCGCAATTGGCCCGTGCTACGGCTTCCCCGGCCCACTGGATGGCCCCCTCGCCTGAGTAAAACTGCTTGCGCACGGCCTCAACACATTCTTCCCGCGTCGGCTTGCGGTGAAACACCCGCGTGTGGTTGGCCATGCGCAGGGCATCTCGCTCGGGATCAATTCTCCAGTTGCCGTTTTCGTCCTGCTGCCAGAGGTTGTCTTTGGCGGTGGATCCCAGCTGGTCGTCGGCAGCAAACTGACGAATGCCAGCGCTACGACGAATGTTTCCCGCCACCACCACCACCGCCGCCTCGTCGATGAGCAAACAGCACTCCACCGAGTTCAGTTGCCGACCTACCGCCCTGTTGAGGATGGCGGCACAGCGCTCGTACAAGCCGGGCAGCTTAATGGGGTTGGCTACGCCCCCAAACCCTTTCAGCCGCTCCCCAGCCGGGCGGACATCGCTCAAGTCCACTGTCACTTCCACCTGGCCCCCAAAGCTGGGATCCGACGCCAGCTCCAGCAGCGCTTGGTAGGACTCCACCCAGCCGCGGCGGCTGTCCCCCACCTGGATGTGCACCTGGGATCCCTGCCGGTGGATGCGGGTGTGCTCCTGCCGCTCTTCGGGAGGGGTGGTGCCGATGGATCCCTTCACGTGAACCCGCAGGCGGTTGACAATGGGGGGCAACTGGCGGATGAACTGGGGTTCCAGCACCGCTCCCGTGCCGCAGCCCATCATGGCCAGATCCATCATCAGGCCAAAGGCCCGCCAGTCCACCACCGCCAAACTGGTGCAGTTGTAGGCACCGGAGAAGTTTTCCGGCTTCTGGATCCAGTCGGTGCCCATCACCCACAAGGCTCGACCGGAGATCAACGCCTTCAACTGCTGCTGCATGCGCTCTACCAGCTCCCGCTCCTGGGGGGTAAAACGCCCCAGCCGGGCGATGTCGGCCAGGGTGCGCTCGCAGACATCGCCCCAGGTCTCGCGGCTGCCATCCGGGCGGCGACGGCTGTAGGTGCGGTAGAACACCGGGCTGGCCGCCGGGGCTGTGGCCGGAAACTCGCCCAGAGGCAGGGATCCCGTCGTTTCAGCGGGATCAAGTCCCTGTACTTCTTTGCTCTGTTCGCCTGAGTGGGACGAAATCCACACCATAGCCACACCCCTCCTGCAAAGCTCGGTAGTTCCGACTCTTGAGCGCCGGTTGGCAACCCCGCCGACCCAATGCCCAACCACGTTATCACAATCTTCAGGGATCCGGTGTTGTAGGTAGTGTTGTGCTCTGAGAAGATCTTTAAGAGCCTCTAGGGATAGGGCAGGCCCGCTGTCTGCCGGGGGAGCCGCAAGGGAACGGAAGGCCCGGCAGAAGGGCTACAGTGGAGGAGAGGGATCCCAAGTTAAGGGGCTGCTTGTCGTCTTCAACGGCACCTTCCTGGGCCTTCTCCCCAGTGAGAGCTGTGTAAGGAGTTGTATCGTCATGACCAGTCGCCTGCGCATCGGTAGCTTGTGGGGGATCCCCTTTTTCATCGACTACACCTGGTTCCCGGCGGCCCTCCTGCTGGTGCTCTCCTACGGGGTGTTGACGGCGATGGGGTTGTTTCTTTCTCTGCTGGCCCATGAGTTGGCCCACAGCTTGGTGGCCCGCGCCTATGGGGTACGGGTTAACTCCATCACCCTGTTTATTTTTGGGGGTATGGCGGCGATTGAGCGGGAAGTTCCCCGCCCCCTTGGCGCTTTTTGCGTGGCCGTGGCAGGCCCTCTCCTCAGCTTGGGTCTGTTTGTGCTCTTCAGCATGGCCCGGGCTTGGGCTGTGCCGGAGTCGATGCTGGCCTCAACCCTTGCCAGCTTGGCTGCCATCAACCTGACGATTGCCCTGTTTAACCTGCTGCCGGGCCTGCCTCTGGATGGGGGGCAAATGCTCAAGGCGGCCATCTGGGGTTGGACAGGGGATCGGCAAAAGGGTATGCTGTGGGCGGCCCGAGCCGGCCAGGGGGTGGGCTGGGGTTTGGTGGGGCTAGGTCTGCTGGTGGTATTTTGGGGGAGCCTCAACGGCCTCTGGGTGGGGTTGATCGGCCTGTTTATTTTGAACACCGCCCGCCGCTACAGCCAGTACGCGCAACTGCAGCAGGTGCTGGCCCGCCTGAAAGCTGCAGATGTGATGACCCGCCAGTTTCGGGTTTTGGACGCGAACATGAGCCTGCGGGAGTTTGTGGATCGCTATCTGGTGCCTTCTTCTCTCAGGCCGGAAGCCCCAACTCAACCGGCGGACGTTTATTTTGCTGAGGAAGATGGCCGCTACCGTGGGCTGGTCAGGCCAGAATTGCTCAACGACATCGAGCGCAGCCAGTGGGATCGCCTCACCCTCAAGGCTATTCTCAAGCCGATGGAGCAACTGCAGGGGGTACGAGAAGAGACCCCCATTCCCCAGGTGATTCAGATGATGCGCCAGGCGGAACCGCGCCGCATTTTGGTTTTCACGCCCACCGGCGCCATTGCCGGCTTGATCGATCGCGGGGATGTGGTGGCCATGGCTGCCCGGCAGTTGGGGGTCGTGCTGCCCCAAGAGGTGGTGCAGCGGGTGCGCGATAGCGAAGAATGGCCCCCTGGATTTCAGGTGGAGCATGACTCTAGTCAATAATAAGCTCAACTATACTGAAAATAATGTATAATATGTTCAGTACGGATTACTACCAGTTGATCTTTCTGTTTACTTTCGAGTCTGCCAACATGGTAGCCAAAGCAAAGCAGAAAATTGGTAGTAAGACGACACGGAAACTGCGCTTTGGGTATTCTACTCAAAGCTTTGCGGGATACCGCCATTCTGTTTGGAAACAAACAGAATGCTATCGCTGCATAGTTGAACAGTGATGTTCAGCAGTGTTCAGCCTAAATGTATCAGGACAATCTGGCCGGAGAGGGATCCCCCAGTCTGGCTTGGCAGGGATCCCCGGATCTGCGCAATGAGCCTTAGGGGGATATCTGGACAGGGAGCAGCCCAAGGTACCTAGGTTCTCCCTCTACCACAAAAGGGGTTGGGATCTGCAAGGTGGGGAGAGAAGACCAAGAAAAGTAGTCTCAGATACTATTTCCCGGAGCCCCTCTCCATCTACAATTAAGACTGTTCTCCATCAGTTAAGAATTTTGAACCGCTCTCCTCGTCTTTTGCCCGCCTACACCCACCGACTGAGCAACGGGTTAGGCGTTATCCTTCATCCCATCCCAATTGCCGATTCTGTAACCGTTGACGTCTGGGTACGGACAGGCGGACGCCATGAGCCGCCGGAGTGGCTGGGCCTATCCCATTTTCTGGAACACATGGTGTTTAAGGGCAGCGAGCGGCTGACCCCTGGTGAGCTGGATTGGGCCGTGGAAGGACGGGGCGGAGTTACCAATGCTGCCACCGGCCAAGACTACACCCATTACTACATTACGGTGGCTGCTGCCGACCTGGCGGATACCCTGCCCTACCTGGCAGAGGTGGTTTTGCGGGCCGGGATCCCGGATCCAGAGTTTGAGCGGGAGCGGCAGGTGGTTCTGGAGGAAATTCGCCGCGCCGCCGACAACCCTGATTACACGGCCTATCAGCTTTTGATGCAGACCGCCTATGGGGAGCATCCCTATGGACGACCGGTGTTGGGCACACCGGAAAGCTTGATGCAACTGACCCCTGAGGTGATGCGCGCTTACCACCGCGCTTGGTATCGGCCTGAATCCATGACGGTGGTGGTGACGGGTGGCATCGATCCTGAGCGAGCGTTGGCCTTGGTGGAGGAGCAGTTTGGCAGCTCTGCTGCTGGGCCAGCACCGGTCAGCCCCCCCATTCCGCCCCAGCCTCGTCCCCAAGGGATCCTGCGCCGGGAGAGCGACCATGCCCGCTTGGAGCAAGCCCGTCTGAAATTGGCCTGGCCTACCGTTGGCATTGACGATTGGCAACAAGCCTGTGGCCTGGAGATGTTGGCTTCTCTGCTGGGAGATGGCCGTACTTCGCGGCTGGTGCATCTGCTGCGGGAACAGCGGGGCTGGGTGAGGGCCATTGGCTGTTCTTCGCTGGTGCTGAAGGAGGGGGGACTGTTTTGTATTGGGGCTCAGCTGGAGCCGAAGGATGTGGCGCGGGTGGAGGCGACGATCCTGCACGAGGTTGAAAAGCTGCAGCAGGATGGCATCGGCCAAGCGGAGTTGGATCGCACCCGGCGTATGCTCACCCATGAGTTCCTGTTCTCCGCCGAGTCTCCCAGTCAATTGGCGGGCATCTATGGCTACTACGAGACGCTGGGCGGGGTGCAGCGCATTCAAGAGTACCTGGAGCTGTTGCAATCCTTTACTCCGGCTCAGATCCGGGAATTGGCCCAGCAGTACTTGTCTTTGGAGGCCTATGTGGTCACCGTTCTCAAGCCGACTGCCCTCGATCCAGCAATGGCCTCGGAGCTGCAACTGGCCTGTCGGTGAGCGCTGCCTCGACGCTCTGGACTCTTGACTTTCGGATTTTGGACGGGATCCCTTGCCTGCATGAACTCTGCTCTGCTTGCCACCCAACGTGGCCGTTTACAGCGCGTCCTTTTGGCCAATGGCATCACGCTGTTGCTGGGCCAGAACCCAACGGTGGAGATCTTGGCTGCCCACTGTTTTTTCCGCGGTGGTAGCCGGGCAGAGCGGCCGCAACAGGCGGGGGTGAGCCACTTGATGGCGGCTGTCCTCACCAAAGGCACGCATCGGCGCAACTCCCAGGCCATTGCTGCTGCGGTGGAATCGCTGGGAGCCTCGCTATCGGTGGACAGTTCTGCCGACTATTTCGAGGTGAGCCTGCGCTGTGTGGCTGCCGATTTCCCGGAGTTGCTGGATTTGCTTGCGGAGACGCTGCGGGATCCCAGTTTTCCTGAAGAGGAGGTGGCGCGAGAGCAGGCGTTGATGCTGCAGGCCATCCGCGCCCAACAGGAACGGCCCTTCAGCTTGGCTTTCGAGCAGGTGCAACAAGCCCTCTATGGGGATCATCCCTACGCTCTGCCGGGGTTGGGACGGCTGGAAACGGTGGGATCCCTGACCCGCGAGGATTTGGTGGCCTATCACGCGGCCTACTGTCGTCCCAATGGAATGGTGATGGTGGTGATCGGCCCAGAGCCGCCGGAGCAAATGGCTGCCCAGGTGGAAGCGGCTTTGGGGGACTGGGTTGTTCCCGGCCCCTCTCCAGAGGATCGGGATGTTCCCCTGCCCCCTCTGAGGGATCCCCAACTGCTGAGGTTGCCCCAGCCCACTCAGCAGACAACAATCTTGATCGGGTTTCGCGGATCCCCTGCTGCTTCTGCGGATTATCCGGCCCTGAAGTTGCTGGCCACCTACTTGGGCAGCGGTCTATCCAGCCGTCTGTTTGTGGAACTGCGGGAGCGCTGTGGCCTGGCCTATGAGGTCTCGGCTTTTTTTGCCACCCGCCGGGATCCCGCCCCTTTTGGGGTTTACATGGGCACTGCGGCAGAGAATACTCAGGTGGCCCTGGAGCGCCTACAAGCAGAAATCCACCGTCTGCAGGCCAATCCGCTCGACCTGGCAGAGGTGGAAATGGCGCAGCGCAAACTTCTGGGCCAGTATGCCCTCAGCAAACAAACCAATGCCCAGGTGGCTCAACTGGCGGGCTGGTACGAGATTTTGGGCTTGGGCATGGAGTTTGACCAGCAGTATTTGCAGAGGGTCAGGCAGCTCACCCCAGAGCAGCTCCACCAAGCCGCAAAGACCTACCTGACCCCCCCGGCCATTGCTCTGGTGGGGCCGGAAGCCGCCTTGGCAGAGGTTGAGCTGGTGTTTTAAGGTAAACTACCCGACCCTGACTGCTTCGCAGTACAGGGCGGGCTTTCGGTAGCCCTGCAGTTGGCAAGCCAACCACGAACCTCTAGGCTGGTTTACAGCAGCCCCCAAAAGCGCAATCACATTCGCACCATTCAAATCCGCATCCCCTTCCCATCCACAGTGCCCACACTTGAACGACTTGCCACTGCGGTAGGACTTACCCTGCTCAGGGTGGATGTGTAAGCACCGGTGGCAGGTCTGCGACGTGTAAGCAGGCGGCACAAGAATCAGAGAAACCCCTGCAACCCTCGCCTTGTATTCCAGAAATTGACGTAGTTGGTAGAACGCCCAACTGTTGGCCCTGCGCCTTTCGGTTTTGCTGCGGGGTTGTTGATTGACTCTTTCCCGAATCCCTGTCAAGTCTTCCAGAGCGATAGCGCTGTTGGTAGCTTTTGCCCTAGAGACAACAGCTTTGGAGATGCGATGATTGACCCACGCCTGAAAGCGTCTCTCCTTGCCAGACAGCCGTTGCAGCAGTTGACGGCATCTGCGCCGCGAACTGCGTGTGCCCTTACTGGCTTTGCGTTGGAGTGCCGCCCTCAGCTTGGAGTAGTGGTCTCGGATTCGGTTCAACTGCTGTCCATTCCAGTTATCCCCTTCTGACGTATGAGCAATATCCGTCCTTCCCAAATCCACCCCGATCACCTTGTCGGTTTCTTGTTGCTTGGGTGGCTTTTCCTCTACGCAAATCTGGATGTAGTAGGAGCCGTCTTTCCGCTTGACTAGCGTGGCGGCTTTTGGGTTGGAGCCAGCCAGCATCCCACGCTGGTAGTTACCAATGGCCAGTCCAAAGCGCTCTCGCCCTTCCACCGTGGTCAGCGACACCGTCCAGTCTCTCTCACGAAATGAGAAGATGCGTGCGTCGTAGGTAACGAACCTACGCTTGAACTCTTTAACCGGACGGTTGCGCTGTCTCGCCACTTTGCGGGCGCCGGCCACCCGTCTGCAGACCTGCTGGGCCAAGTTACTGGACAAGCCGAATCGGGCGCGAATCTCGTAGTAGCAAAGGGATTGCAGTTTGACCGCATTGACGATCTTCTCCGGCGTGTTCTGGTTGACCCAGTTCAGTGCCTGCACAAAGGCATCCATCGTCGCGTCCAATTTAGCGGCTTGCGACTGGGACACCTTGAGCTTGCAGGATATGGTCAGGACTTGGCTCATAAGTTCATTGTACTTCATCAAAGCGCATTCCTCCCGACACTGACCCTACGGGTACAGTGCGGGGCTCCTGCGCTAGTAAGCTGAATAGCAGCCCTCTGAGAAAACTGGCGTTTTCCCTTTCTTTATCTTGCTTGAGCTTTTTGTGGCTGGTAGGCACAGCAGATCATCTGCAGGGGATACCCAAAAAGAGGGATCCGTGCCGCTTGGGCGGCTGGAAAAGCGGTTTTCCTTTGCGTTTTGCCCCTACTGGCGTCCCTTTCGGCAGCCCCTGCGCACCCACCACGGCCTGTGGTCTATCCGGGAAGGGATCCTGATCCGGCTTACGGATCGGGAGACAGGCTGTCAGGGATATGGGGAAATTGCTCCCATCCCTTGGTTTGGCAGCGAAACCCTGGAGCAGGCTCTGGAGTTTTGTCGGCAGTTGCCCCCTCTTTTGTCGGAGGCGCATATTTTGGGGATCCCAGAAGCACTGCCAACCTGCCGGTTTGGGTTTGAATGCGCTTGGCTGGCCTGTCGGGATCCCGATTGGTTGAACAAGGATCTCTCTCTACTCTCTTTCTGTGAACTTTTGGGGGAGACCCTGCCGCCGGAATCTTACAAGGACTCCTACAAGGACTCCGTCCCACTCACGCGGTCGGTGTACAAGCTCAAGGTGGGGAGGGATCCCATGCAGCAGGAGTTGGAGAAGCTGGAGCAATGGCTGGAGCGGTTGCCGCCGGGATCCCGTCTGCGTTTGGATGCCAATGGGGGACTAGGGCTTGCGGAGGCCCACCGGTGGCTGATGGTTTGTGATCGGCTCAACCAGGCCTCGCCGGTCAAGATTGAGTTTTTGGAGCAGCCTCTGCCGCCGGATCAGCACGCCCATCTGGTGGAGCTCAGCCGCCAGTACCAGACCCCCATTGCTTTGGATGAATCGGTGGCCTGCCTGGAGCAGTTGCAAGCGATCCATCGGTCAGGATGGAAAGGGATCCTGGTGGTGAAGCCGTCTCTGGTGGGCTCCTGCATCGCGCTGCGGGAGTATCTCAGCCGACATCCCGGCCTGGATCTGGTTTTTTCTTCTGCGCTGGAGACTGCCATCGGCGCCTGGCACGGGTTGGCTTGGGCGGGATCCCTGCAAGCCAAAACCGCCTCTCCCCGGGCCGTGGGATGGGGGGTAGGGGAGTTTTTCCAGGAAGGGGATCCCCTGACCTTGACCCAGCTCTCAGCCCAGGAGCGGGCTGCCCTCATGCAGGCGGTGTGGGAGCGCTACAGCCGGCCCTAGACTGCGGCGGCCTGTTGTTTGGCGTATTCCTGCCGCAGATAGGCCTGGATAAAATGCATCAGCTCCTCCGGCTCGCCGTTCATAAAGGCCTCGACATTGTAGGTTTCGGCGTTGGTGCGGTGATCTTTGATCAGCTTGTAGGGATCGAAGGTGTAGGTGCGAATACGCCCCCCAAAGCCCTGAGTCACCATCTCGCCGCGAATCTCGGCCAGCTTTTGTCTGCGTTTTTCTTCTTCCATCTCGATCAGCTTGGCCTTCAAGATCTGGATGGCCCGCTCTTTGTTTTGCAGTTGGGAGCGCTCTTCGGTGCAGCGCACAGCAATGCCGGTGGGCTTGTGGATCACCCGCACTGCTGTTTCCACTTTGTTCACGTTTTGGCCACCTGCTCCACCCGAGCGGGAGGTCTCGAACTCCAGATCTTCCATCTTCAGCTCATACTCGCTTTCCTCTTCCAGGATCGGCATCACCTCTACGCCAGCAAAGCTGGTTTGCCGTTTGCCGTTGGCGTTGAAGGGGCTGATGCGCTCCATGCGGTGGTTGCCCTTCTCGGCAGAAAGATACCCATAGGCGTAGGGGCCTTCGATCAGCAGGGTGGCGGACTTGATACCGGCTTCGGCGCCTTCGGAGTATTCCGAGAGGCTGACCTTGTAGCCCTGGTTTTCGGCCCAGCGGGTGTACATTTTCAGGAGCATTTCCGCCCAGTCCTGGGCGTCGGTTCCCCCTGCGCCGGCGGTGATGGTGAGGATGGCACCGTTTTTGTCGTAGGGGCCGGAGAGCAGTTGCTGTAGCTCCCACTGGCCCAACTCCCGCTCCACCGCTGCCAGGGATCCTGCTGTCTCGGCTAAGAGTTCCGGATCGGGCTCTTCTTGGAGCAGCTCGAGGGCGCTGGCGGCATCTTCCAGGCGATCCTTCCAGCGGTGCACCTGATCCCAGGAGGCCTTGAGGCTGTTGAGCTTTTGCAGGTGGCGGCGGGCTGCCTCTACATCATTCCAAAACTGCGGCTGCGAGGCTTCTTGCTCTAGGATGGCAATCTGTTGCTCCAAGTGGGGCAGGTCAAAGATAGTCCTGAGCGTTGCTCAGGCGCAAGGTGAGCGATTCTAGGGTGCGTCTTAGATCGGCAAGTTCCATAGAGAGCAGCAAGCTGTTTGCGCGTCGGATCCCATCCTAACCTGTGGGCCGGCAACTCAATCAAGGGATGGAGCCCTTCTGTGGGGCAGTTCCTGGCCGTTCCCATTGCAACAGCATTGCGATCCCTTTTCCATAGCAACAACCCCGCCAGAGGCAGGACGGAGTCCTTTGGCTTCTGCCGAAAGATCCCTGTTGAGGTGGCTCAAGCCTATAGCAGAATAAAGAGTTCGGTTTCGGAGGCTGCGATGCTGAAGGTCTTTTCTTGCTTTCCGGGCTGGTTTTGGCGGGAGGAGTGGCTGCTTTGGCCATCACCAATCCCACCTTAGAAGAGTATGCCTCTAACCCCCAAAACCCTGAACTTTGCTGAATTTACTGAGCTTTAGGCGGTTTGGCAAAAGTCATTGAGAGGGATATAGTAGACCAAGTTTCCCCCTGATCCTTGAGTCCACCGCAACGGTTGCCGGGAAGTGAAGGGGGAAAGCGCTCGGGGGGTATTCCTCAGGGCTTTGCGGGATACCGCCTTCCTGTTTGGACTCCGTCCCGCTGACGCGAACAGAGATAGGCAGGATGCGATCGCTTCTTTCCTGAACCATGTTCAGGAGAGTTCAGCGTGAATGTATCAGTACAGAACCCATGCAGGGCAACAACTGGCCGCCTACGCTACGCGAGAATACTGCGCTCAGATCCCGTCTTTCTTGGTCACTTTGATTGAGGAATGTCATGCCCTTGTCCGAGAGCTCCAGCCCGAACTAGAAGCTCTGTTCATGCGCCAAACCCGCCGGCAGAATTTTATCCTTTTCAGCCTCTACACCACCGATTTGTCGTTGCTCAACTTTGGCCCACTGGGGATCTCCTTGCCCACCTACCACTTTGAAACCCTTGCCGTGGCTGGGCAATTTTATACTTATGAGATTCGAGAGGGGAAAGCTGCCCCCTAGCCACCATGGCAACCTTAGGGATCAGACAGATCCAAAAGAATCTCAAACCCAAAAGGGAGGCTAGATCTGGGCCTGTTCCAACAGGGTTTGCAGCTCTTCCAGGGCCAACTGGGCCGACTGGGCCTGCTGGTAAAGGGATTGCACCACCTCAGCGCTGCTCTGGGCCGATTGCAGTGTGGATTGGCTTTGTCGCTGGATGCGATCTGCTAGGCCGCGAATACGGTTGCTGGCCTCGGTGGTTCGTCCCGCCAATTTGCGGATCTCCTGGGCAATGGCTCCAAAGCCACCGGCACCACCGCTGCGGTTGGCCTCTACAGCCGCATTGAAAGAGAGCAGGCGAATGTATCCTGCCACCTCCACGATCAAATCCACGATGGTGTTGATCTCCTTGAGTTCGCGGGATAGCTCCTGGTTGTTGTCGGCAATTTCCTGGAAGAGGGTGCGCACCGCTTCTACCCCAGCAAAGGTGGCGGCAAAGGTGGATTTGCCTCTCTCAGAGAGCACAGAACTGATTTCAATGATGCGGGCGTTGAGGCGAGCCAGCTCCTCAGAGCGCTGTTGGGCCCGCCGGCGTTCCATATCTAGGGCCAGGTTTTGGTTGAGGATCTCGGCTTTTTGTCGCTCCAGATCCCGGGCATACTGGAGGCTGCGGTTTTTTTCCTGCTCCAGCTCTGCCAAGATCCTTTTCATCTCTTCCTGCTGCTCCTGTAGCTTGCGCTGGGTGGCCAGATGCACCTGAGCCTGGGCCACCAACAACACCGGCACATCCAGAAGGCGGTAGTCCTGGGATCCCAGCTGAACCACCACTGGGTCGTAGACGGTTTCTTCGGGCCGTTGGAAAGCTCGGTCGGCTGCTTGGATGACATCGCAGTCGCCGGGGAGCAAGAGAAAATCCCGGCTATGGAACTCCACCATGGAGCTGATGGGCCGCTTCAAAAACACATCCAGGCCGTAGGGCTTGCTAAGCATCCACTCCAGAATGGCGCGGCGGGTCAACATTCCCCGCACCTGTGACCGCTCGTCCAGCACGATGACTCCTGAAAGGCTGCTGTCATCTTCTAGGCGGCGCACCACGTTCTCACAAGGGGTGGACTCGCTCACCTGAAACTCCACCAAGGCCAAATCGCGCAGCTTGGTGTTGATCGATAGGGTAGGAGTGGGTGGATTTGTCAGGGGAGCCATCACAGGGATCCGCGGCACACGTTGGGTACAGATGGGTTGGATGCTAATGTGTAGAGTAACACAAAAAGTCGGCCCTAAATCGGCCTTTGATGGGGTGATTCCTGCAGAAAATCGACCACCTTCAGTTTGCCCTGGGATCCCATCTCCTGCCCATAGGATTTTGCAGAATTGTGCGGGAAGGATGGCCTGGGATCCCTTCTTTGCGGTTTGCTGGGACGGATCCCTTTGAAGCTGGATTTAGCGGGTTTCTGGATAGCGGTGGTAGATTTCCAGAATTTCGCTGCGTCCTCGGTTAAAGGCGGCCACCACTTGCGGATCGAAATGGCTGCCTCTGTTGTCTTCTACAAACTGAAAGACCTCATTCAAAGCCCAGGCTTCTTTGTAGGGGCGACGGCTGGCCAAGGCATCGAATACATCGGCTAAGGCCACAATCCGCCCTTCTAGAGGGATCCCTTCTCCTTTGAGGCCGCGCGGATACCCACTGCCGTCGAACTTCTCGTGGTGGGTCAGAGCGATGATGGCGCTCTTTTTCATCAGCTCGGAGTCGGACTTGCTGAGAATTTCGTAGCCGATCTCAGGGTGGCGGTTCATGATCTGCCGCTCTTCTGGGGTCAGACGCCCCGGCTTTTGCAAGATGGCATCCGGGATCCCGATTTTGCCCACATCGTGCATAGGACTGGCGTAGAAGATCAGCTCTTGCTCATGGCTGGATAGGCCCAAGTGCTTGGCGATGATGCGAGAGTAGTTGCTCATCCGCTTCAGGTGAAAAGAGGTATCTTGATCTCGGTATTCTGCGGCCACAGACAGACAGAAGATGGTCTCGAAGTGGGCAGATTTGAGCTCTTCCCGCAATTGGGCGTTTTGATAGGCAACCGCCGCCTGGGAGGCCAAGGCTTCTGCCACGCTAACTTCCAGCTCAGAAAAAGGTTGGCTCCACTCAGCCACCTGGTCAGGAGCTAGGGGGGTGGGGTGATCCGGCTTTAGGCGGTTCAACAGTTGTAGGGCGCCGAGGATCTTTCCTGAGGGATCCCGCATGGGCACAGTGAGCAAGGAGCGGGTGCGATAGCCGGTTTGCCGATCCACCTGTGGGTTAAAGGCATAGGGCCGGTCGGCGGGCAGGTGGTAGACATCTGGCAGATTCAGGCTCTCCCCGGTGAGCACCACATAGCCCACAATGCTGGAAGGGCTGAGGGGCAGGCGCAGATCCCGCAGCTCCTCATGGCGGTTGACCACGAAAAAGCGCAGTTCCTCCCCCTCTCGGACAAAAAGGCTGGCCCCATCACAGTGGGTCAGTTCTCGGGCTTGAGCAACAATCAACTCCAGCAGCCGCTGCAGATCCGTTTCTGAGGAGAGGGCAATCCCCACCTGAATCAGACGCTGGCTGAGGCGCAGGGCATCCGAGGCATCGAATTCGGTTGTGCTGGGGTGAAGACCGAAGGGGGTGGGCAGGCTCATAGCAGGGTTGGTCAGAAGCGTTCACAATGAGCGTTGACAATAAACAATGGCAGAGTCATGGGCGGCGAGCCATTTGCCCCCAGGGATCCTCACCGCTGTCCCGACTCAGTCCGGCTGGGTATCTGACACCTTCGGGGCGACCAGCAGCCCAAAAACACGCCAACACCACTCAAAGCAGCGATGCCTTACTTTAGCTCGAGGAGGCGAGAAACGTTGTGACCCAGGTCAAGCCCAAGGGAACCGATGAGATTTCCCTGCAGCTCGTTGTGGGCCTGGGCAATCCCGGCCCTCAATACGCCAATACCCGCCACAATTGCGGCTTTATGGTGGTGGATCGGCTGGCGCAGCGCTGGGGGATCCCGTTGGTTTTGGAGAAGCGATTCCAAGGTAGCTACGGAGAAGGGTTTGCCCTGGGAGGAAAGCGACGCTTGCTCAAGCCGGAAACCTACATGAACCGTTCCGGCCAATCGGTGCGGGCGGTGCTGGATTGGTACAAGTTAGATCTCGCCTCTGTGCTGGTGGTGTACGACGATATGGATCTGCCGCTGGGTCGTCTGCGCCTGCGGGGATCCGGTTCTGCCGGTGGGCACAACGGCATGAAGTCCATCATTCAGCACTTGGGGAGCGAGGCGTTTCCACGGCTGCGTTTGGGGGTGGGCAAACCCAAGGGCAGCCAAGATGTGGTCGGGCATGTGTTGGGTGGATTCGCCCCTGCAGAACAAGAGGTGCTGGAGCGGGTGTTGAATACGGCGGTAGAGGCCGTGGAGCGCTGCTTGCAAGAGGGACTGAGGACAGCCATGAACCGCTTTAATCCTCTGGATCTGTCTGGGCCATCGTCCGATTTGGATGGATCCAACCCTGCACCGGGCCAAGGCGAGGCTTCCTCCTGAGGAGCAGCTCGTCGTCCACCTGGGTTGTTGGCTCTGAGGGATTTTCCAGGAGCGGGGTGATAAGGGCTTCGTCCCCCTGATGCAAAGGGATGAAGGGCAATACTCCAGATAAGTATCAATTAAACGCCGGTGTTGCAACGCCAGTGCCTTTATCTCCTGCACCAACGGGGTTTGGTTGCTGTAGGTCTTGTCCAGCAGTTCCAAGACCCGTAGTGCCTGGATAAGCACAGCGCAGATGGTGCCCTTGGGCAGTTTGTGGATGCCCTTGAGGGTTTGGTTGTGCAAAATCTCCCGCACTTTGTAAGCATCCTGGAGTTTCACCAGCTCTGGGTTTTCGGCGTGCACCTGCAACTTCACCCCCTTGATAAGGGCACTGTAGTTCTCCACCACCGCTTGCAGGCAGATACCCACATCGTTGAAATCCACCCCGGGAAAGTCCTGTTGCAACAACACCTTTCGGGCACGGTAGCGGTTCGCCAAACTGCACTGGGATTGCAGGGTTTGCTGTGCCCAGTCCACCGTGTGCTCTGGCTCCAGGTGGGCGTTTGCCAGGTTTTCCGCTTCCTGGTACTCGATGGCACGGTGCACGGTTTCCATCAATTCCCTGATTGGGGCATCTGGCACCAGGGCTTGGTAGGTGACTTGATGTCCGTCCTGTTGCAATCGCTGGACTAGGTAGTCCAAACTCGCCCGCCGCATGGCACTGTGAACCGCATAGGATTGGGCGTAAAACTCGAATATCGCCGTTTGGATGCGCTCGGTTGCTTCATCCGGGATGTCCAGTAAATGACTCAACCCCAGCCATTGGGTGAGTGCCTGGGCTTCCTTGCGTAATTCCCGCCCAATCGCCTGGGGATACAAACTACTCTCGTCCGAGTCGGAAAACACCACCGGCGGACAATAGATATGACGGGGCACGGCAGGACGGAATCGCCCCAACAATTGCAGATGAATATCCGTGGTGCCGGAAGGGAAATAACCCCACACGGAATGGAAGTAGGCTTGTTCTGGCGGCAGACCCCCCTGGATGCTCACCCCCGATTTCACCGACGGGGAACAGATGAGTATATCCGGTTGCTGGTCTTGTAGCCATTGGTCGGGGTCCTCAAAAAAGGCGGTGAAGGCACTGCCCTCGTTGGTATCCGAATCAATCCGCACCACCTTTAAGTGGGGGAGCATCGCCTGCACCATCCCCTCAAGCCTCTGCCCCGCAAATTTGGAACTACTGACAAACATCAGCTTGTGACCTGCTGACAACTGGGCAAGCAATTCGGCGAAAAACCCAGACTTGTGCTGGCTACAACCGGTGTACAAGGTGACCTGCCAGGGTTGTTGGTGTTTCCTATGCGTAAACAGCCGCACCGTCTCTTTTTTGCTCAGCACTTTGAGCAGGTCGAGGGCACGGTCGGGCAAATTGGCTTCGGAAGCGACGATGGCTTGGGCACTCTGCGCTAGTTCGACAAACCGACAATTAATCCACGACCAACGCTTGCCCAAGGTTTGCCCCCGCACCAGGTGTTCCAAAACCTGGTTAGCCTCGTCCAGCACCAATAAGATTTGCTGTCGCCAGACCCACTCCGGGAGCCGGTGCAGGGAATCGGGGCACAACACCAACCCCCCTGCATGACGCATACAGGCTTCCAACCCTTTTTGCCCCGCCTCACTGTTGGGAAAGCTGTGGATGTGGGGCAAGCCCCAGTGCTTTGCCGTTTGTTCCCCCAAACTGTTCAAAGGAGTCAGCACAATCACAAAATGCTCCCGTTGGGCTTTCCAGGCGGAGACCCAATCCTGACCAATGCGATAGGTCTTGCCACTATTCATGGGGGCGCATAGCCCGTGAATGGCATGACTCGACAAAGCGGGCAATTCCGGCAGATAGGCACCCTCCGTATGCCGTTCCACCGGATAGGTTAATTTTTGTAAAGATTCCAGGCGGGTCAAAGCTGTTTCCACCGCCTGTTCCCGGTTGAGTTGGCGGATGTTGCGGGTGTTGTCCAACAGGGTGCCCAACCACTCCCAGCGGTGTTCCGGGGCAATCGTGAACAGTACATCATCAATGCCTTTGCCGAGGGTTGGTTCCCAGGTGACGGCACGGAAATCACAACCGTGGCGGGTGAAGGCTTGCCCCAGTTTCACCGCCTGCTTGAACACATTTCTACGGGTCTTGGGGGCGCTGTCCTGGTCAAAAAACAGGAAAATCCGGCGTCCCTTCTGGGCAAAGGGCAATAACTCCGCTGAAAGCTCATCTGTACCTTTTAACCGCCACATGGTCACCCCCCGGATGGCAATGGCAGGCAGACCTTGGGCAATGGCGGTTAGGGCTTTTTTGGGTCCCTCGTGAATGGACAAGGGGATGGCGGGATTGGCTAAAACTGCCTGCCAGAAGGGTATATCCCGGCGAATGCTCACCCCAAATCGCTGTTCAATGAGTTGGATGTATTTTTCTGGGACGACGGGTAGGATGGGCGTGCCTTTGGCACCGACGGGCGTTTCATACTTGATGACCTTCTGTTTTTGGCTAATGCCGGTGCCCTGGGTGACCCTGCGGGGGCGAAAGGGTTTGATGACCGGGATGCTCCCCTTCTCCCCGTCGAGCGTCTGCCCGTAGCAGACCCAAGCACCCCCCGCCGCTACCGTTTCATATTTGGCGAGGATTTTCTTGACTGCCTGGGTGCAATACTGCTGGCTGTGACCGCCCAACTGGCTGAGGGCAGGCCCCGTCAATTCCTCTAATAAAGCTGTCCCGCTGAGTATCTCGATATTGGCGAGGGTCAGGTCATCGGGGATGGCGGATGCCCGAAACTCCCGCAGTACCGGCTCGGGTAGGGCAGGTGCGACAACACTCTCTATGGTTTGGGGAACAGTTCTGGAAGCTAGCATCACTGGTGACTGGTCAGGATTTTTGCCTGCGTCACGTCACCACTGCGAAAAGATGCTTGCTTATGCTATATTTGGGCTAACACCTAAAACCCCCGCTAAGAGGTCGGTGTTTCGTTAGCAAGCCCTTGTCGTAGTGGGCGCGACTTCAGTGGGAGAGAGTGTCTGTACCAGACCTAATCTCTTCCCCCTATTTCAAAGAAATCTTTTCATCGCCTCGCTCCTTGTTGATACGAAATGCTAAATATTCTTTGACAAACATTATCACATCCTCCCGGTTCACCGCAAAAAGACTACCACCTTTTTCATAGCGAGCTGACAAGACCCTCACTGACCCAAAGGTTTCATACAATTCCTCCCGATGTTGTGCTAAACGGCTGGGCTTCCAGATCACCAGGATGCGGGGCAAAGGTCGTTTGGCAGCGCGGGAAGTCCCGCCGAAAAATGGGCGGTAGTGTTTTTGCAACCAGACAACGTGTTGCATTAAAGTGTCAACCGGGTCTAAAAGAATTGAGCGTAAACCCTTGTCATCGGGCTTTTTTTGGAAGAATCTTTGCCGCTTTTCATTAAAAACCACCTCCGCATCCCCATAAGAACGGATGCCAAGCAAAAAGAAGTGCTTGCCGGGAAACCGCAACAAAAGATCCACTGGCTCGTTAGTGGGATGTTCTACCAGGGCAGTCATTTCTAGCCCTTGACCTTTGAACGCCTCATCCAACTCCTTCATCAACTCTACGAGCCGCCGCACCTTCTCATAGCGAACCCCCTGGCGCCAGCCCAACAGCAAAAACAGTAGGGATAGAGGTGTACTAGGTTGTGTTGATCTTTCATTTGAGCCAAAAGAGAGCACTGACGAGATAGAGAAAACTCAAGAAGTTCCTGGCCAATTTGTCAAAACGAGAA
>NZ_JBSSBO010000024.1:0-43335 GCF_054058915.1 Thermostichus sp. MS-CIW-41 | reverse complement strand
AGGACTTGGGTCATGGTTCTATCATAACTTCCGCATTCCTCCCGACACTGACCCTACGGGTACAGTGCGGGGCTCCTGCGATTTCTAGCTGAAATGAAATCTATTTGTAAGCTAACTGTTTGAGACTAAAAATTAGGTAGGGATCCCGCTACGGCCTGCTTCGGTTTCCCGGTAGGATGGCTAGGGTTCAGGAGAAGAGCTAGAGCGTACCTGTAGTCTAGGGTGTTGTGGTGGACAAAGGGGCAGACTTTAGCAGGGTTTAAGGACTTGGAGGAGTGGGATCCCAATGGCAACAAGCAGCAGCATGGTGAATCGTGGCGTATTGGCCACAGTGCTGGCTGGGGCAGGACTCAGCCTATGGGGGGCTTGGCGTTGGCTGTGGGATCCCTGGGGCTGGGCTCAGGTAGTGGCCGGGTTGCTGCTGAGTTTGGGCAGCTTGCTCTACTGGCTCAAGACCCGCCCCGCCGATCACCTGGTGGTGGAGCCCCAAGGCTGGCGCATCAGCCGCCACACCCCCGAGCACTGGGTCATTCAAGCGGAGTTTGTGGCCCGCAACCTCAACCCCCTCTTTGAGGTCACCTTGGCCCAGGTGCAGCCGCGACTGCATTTGCTCAGCGCCGGATCCCTAGAAGGCATTCACACCCGCCTACGCCTGCGCTCTCGCCATCCGGATCTTCCCCCCCGGCAAGACAACTACTGGCAGGCTTATATCCTCACCCCCCAGAGCCAGACTGGCCTAGAAGTCGAGATCGAGCTGAAGGGGAAAGGGCTAGCGGATCTGCGCTCTGGCTGGCTGGAGTTGGACTACATTCAGTACGGGCGGCAGCGGCGCACCCTCAAGACCAGCCACCTCATCCTGCCGTTGCAAGAGGTGGAGCCCTTGCCAGAGCTGAACTGGCAGAAGCAGGGATCCCTCCTTTGGGCCGCCGTTCCCACCCATCTGCTGACCCCCAGCGATGACTTGGCCGAGGTGCTGCAGCGGTACGTGAGCCCTCACGTCCAGCCTGGGGATGTGGTGGCTATTTCCGAGAGTGCCGTGGCCATTGTGCAGGGCAACTTTCGCCATCCTCTCCAAGTCCAACCCGGCTGGCTGGCCCGCACCCTGTGCTACTTCTTCCCCTCCAAGACCAGTCTTTCAAGCTGCTACGGGATGCAGACTTTGATCGACTGCTCCGGGGCCTGGCGGGTGGTGTGGGCTTTTGTGGTGGGATCCCTGGCCAAACTGCTGGGGATCCCGGGGGTCTTTTATGCCCTGGCGGGGGAGCAGGCCGATCTCATCGACGACGTTACTGGCACCCTGCCTCCCTATGACCAGTTCATCGTGCTGGGGCCGCGGGATCCGGCCAAGTTGGTGGGGGATCTGCATCGGCAGACGGGCTACGAAGTGGCCATCGTGGATGCCAACGATCTGGGGCAGGTCAAGATCCTGGCAGCCAGCCCCGGCGTAGAGCGGGAGCTGGTGGAGCAAGCCCTGGGCAAGAACCCCGCCGGCAATGCCGCTGAACAAACCCCCCTTGTGCTGATCAGGAAGATGACACCTGACTGAGGCTCTGCTGGGATCCGAGGGCTTGCATCGCCTGGTGAGTGGAGAGGAAGAAGCGCTCAGCGCCCACTTTCTCCACAAACCCAGCCTTTTGGAGGCGATCCATTACCGGCCCCTTCACCTCGGCCATGGCAAAGCCCACCCCTGCCTGCTGCAAACGTTCCACCAACTGGGTCAGCACTTCCAAAGCGCTGCCGTCGATGAAGTTGATGGCGCTGGCAACGAGCAGCACCTGCTCCACTGTGGGTCGCGCCGCCACCTCTCGCAGCAGATACTCCTGCAAGTAGGCTGCGTTGGCAAAAAACAGGCTCTCGTCCACCCGCACTGCCAAGATACGGGGATCGGTAATCACCTCATGGCGCTGCACGTTGCGGTAGTGCTCCGTACCGGGCACCTGACCCACGATGGCAATGTGAGGACGGCTAGCCCGCCAAAGAAAGAGCAGGATGGAGACTAACACCCCTATTCCGATCCCTTGCTCCACTCCGATCCCCAGCACACTGGCAAAGGTTACCAACCAAACCAGGGCATCGCCACGGTCGTAGCGCCAGCTTTGCAGCAGGGGGTGAAAATCCACCAGGGCCAGCACCGCCACCAGAACAATGGCCGCCAGGGTGGTCTGGGGCAAGAAGGTGAACAGGGGCATCAGCCAGATGACCGTCAAAGCCACCAACAGGCCGGTGATTAGGGAGGCCAGGCCACTGTTGGCGCCTGCTTGAAAGTTCACCACCGACCGGCTGATGCCTCCCGTTACCGGATAGCCGCCACTGCAGGCTGCTGCCAAGTTGGCTGCCCCCAAAGCCACCAGATCTTGGTTGGGATCCACCTTCTGCCGCCGCTGGCTGGCCAAGGACTGCCCCACGGCATAGCTTTCCGTGAAGCCCACCAAGCTAATGGCCAAGGCGGTGGGCAGAAGCGCTGTCCACTGTCCCCAGCTCAACGAGGGAAAGCCCAAGGGGGGCAACCCGGAAGGAATGGAGCCAACAACGGATACCCCTGCCCTCTCCGAGAGGTTTAGGCCCCAGACCAACAGGCTGGTCACGAGCACAGCCGCTAGCGGTGCCCCCTTGGTCAAAATCAAGGCCCAACCTGGAGGCACACCCCAACGCCGCAGTTGGTGGGGCAACTTTCGCTGAGCGTACACCAGCAGGGATACGGCCAGCAGCCCCAAGCCAAAGGTTACCCAGTTTACCTTATCCAGGCTTTGCCACAGCCGCTGCACCAACAGCAAGAAGGACTCCGTATTGGCGATCTTGACCCCCAGGAGGTGGCGGAGCTGGCTGAAGCCGATGATCAAGGCCGCCGCGCTGCCAAAGGCAGTCACCACCGTGTGGCTTAAGAAATTGGCCAAAAACCCCAGCCGCAACAACCCCATCGCCCCTTGAATCAAACCCACTTCCAAGGCCAGGCCTAAAGCCAACTGCCCGTACTCTGGGCTGCCCGGCAAGGACTCCGTCCCGCTGACGCGACCGGCCAGGGGCTCTAACCCCGCCGCCACCAAGAGGGAGATGATGGCCACTGGCCCTACCGCCAAGGCGCGGCTGGATCCCAGTAGTCCATAGACGATCACCGGCAAAATACTGGCGTACAGGCCCACTTGGGGGGGCAACCCGGCCAACAGGGCATAGGCCATGCTCTGGGGCACCAACAGAATGGCCACCACAAGGCCGGCGATCAGATCTCCCGGCAAATCTGATCGTTGATAGTGGAAGACCCAAAGGGACTCCTTAGCAAAGGGCAGGTACCGCGCCAGGATCCCTTGCCCCGAAGAGGAAGCAGAAGGGATCCCACTCATAGCGCCTGACCTCGGTTCCAGGGCATGCGAGCCAAGAGCAGAGCCATGCCACAGGTGTTGGTTACACCCGCAAACACCAGCCCAGCGCCCACAAAGCCACTCAGCAGCAGCCACCAGGGGTTGACAAAGGCCCCCAGAAGGGTTCCGGTGAGTACCAGGGATCCCGCCGCAATCTGCACCTGCCGCATGATGGAGATGGGCGCATTTTGGGTGCGGGTAACGGGCAGCTTGGCCGCTTTCCAAGCCTCGATCCCGCCCTTGAGGCTAATCACCTCCGGCCAGCCGCGGTCTAGCAACTGACAACCGGCGCGGATGGAGCGGCTGCCCATGCGGCAGTGCAACACCACCGGCTTCTCTGGCGTGGAAGCAGGCACTTTGGCCGGGTCAAAGGTAGATAGGGGCATGTTGATGGCCCCCGGGATCCGCTCATCGGCATATTCTCCCGGCTCCCGCACATCAATGAGCTGGACTCGCCCCTGATCCAGCCACTGTTTTAAGGTCAGGGCATCGATCTCCTTGAGACGGGGATCTCGTTCTTGCGAAGCGGAAGGGATAGGGTTTTGTTGGGTTACGGTCATGGTTGTCTCCTTGCTTCTAGCGTTGTCTAAAATGCAAAATGCAGCGATTTTTGGGATTAATCCCCCTCCTCAAGCAAATGACTGGGCTCACCGGGGTAAAACCGGCTATCCAGGATTTGCTCTGAGGAATAAGGGCAGGTTTTGGGGAAAATCTTTCTGGGCAGCTTGGTCTCCTCCAGGGCCAGCTTCAGCGCTCCCAAGTAAGACTTGGAGATGGCCTCTGGCAAATAGGGCTTGAGACTTGGGCTTTCTTCAAGAAGCTCCAGAACTTCCTGCCGCTGCAGCTGGAGGGTGAGGAGCCAGCTTGCGGATCTCCCCTCTGGCTGGTACTCCCACTTGAGGAGATGCCCAACCAAAACTGCAAGTCGGTTTCGCAGTTCCTGCCGCTGTTGCCTGCCCAACGATTCAATCTCCTCGACTAAATTGGGCAGATCCAGCTTCTCCCAGGCCCCATCCCGCAGAAATTGAGCTTGTTGCTGGATCCAAGCGTAGAAATCGCTCTCATAGAGACTTTCTCGATCCACGCTCAAACTCTCCATTTCTGGCAAGCCAATTGAGAGAAGGTTACCCAGAGCAGCGGGCCCTCACCATCGGAGTTTCACATGGGCTCCCCAGCCGGCGGGGGCTTACCCTGCACCTCGCTGCCCAGAAGGAATTAAACCGCTGCTGCCACTTGGCCGCACTGCTCGTTGGCCGGCACCGCTTCCTGGATCTTCTTCGGCTGGGGCAGGTTGAGGCTGTTCATCAGGGCAATGAAGCTCTCACGGGAACGCAGGTTGCCCGTTTCCGGATCCACAAAGCGCGGGTTCCAGCGCTTCTCCTCGCCAATGGTGGAGACGGTGTGCCCGCGATAGTCGTGGCCGGGGTAGACCAAAGTCTCGTCGGGCAGCGTAAACAAGTGCTGGGTAACATGGTCGTACATCAGGCCGGGATCCCCGCTTTGGAAATCCGTGCGCCCACAGCCGCGGATCAGCAGGGCATCTCCGGTAAGGACGCGATCCCCATTCACGCGGTAGGTCATGTGGCTGTCGGTGTGGCCCAGGGTAGCGATGGCTTCAATGACGACGGATCCCACTTGCAGCGTTTCCCCATGACCGATGAAACGATCTGCACATTGAGCCTTGGCCTGTACTGGCACCACCCCTTGGCAACCGGTCAGTTCCCGCAGCTTCCCGGTTCCCGTAATGTGATCAGCGTGAACGTGGGTTTCCAGGCAGTACTTCAAGGTTAGACCCAATTCCCGAATCAGCTTCAAATCCCGCTCCACCTGCTCCAGCACTGGATCCACCAGGGCGGCCTCGCGAGTTGCCGGATCCGCGATTAAATAGGTGTAGGTGCTTGTTTCTGCGTCGAACAGTTGGCGAAATAGCATAGTGCCCTCCTGTCTGGTATCGAAAGCCCGACGTGAACTTGGACTTTCTAGGAACACTATATAACTATCTAGTGTTAAAATCAAGTTGCATGGACGGCGCAAGCAGGTTTGTTGATTGGGGAAAAGTCGGTGAGCAGAGCGGATGTGAATGAGTGTCGCACAATCCTGACGCCGCAGGTTCTCGACAGCGTGGCAGAGTACTTCAAGGTTTTGGCGGAACCCAACCGCCTGCAGATCCTGTGTCAGTTGCGCTCGGGGCCCAAGAACGTCACCCAAATCTTGGAAGCTACGGGTATGGGCCAGGCCAATGTTTCCAAGCACCTCAAGATCCTGACCCAGGCAGGGATCGTCAGCCGTCAGCCCAAGGGGGTGAGTGTTTATTACCAAATTGCGGATCCCATGTGCTTTGAGCTGTGTGAAATGGTATGTCGGCAGTTGGTGAGTCGGCTGCAACAGCAAGCCCGCCAACTGGAGCCGCTGGCAGCCATTCACCCAGGTCAATCGAGCTGAGGCGAAAATGGTTCTCAAACGGGTTGGGATTTCGCGAGCACCCGAAGGTTATTCCAGCCCCAGCCGCCGACGAAAGTAAGGGATGGTCTGTTGCAGCCCAACTTGCAGCGGGATCCGAGGCTCCCAACCCAAGAGGGCGCGGGCTTTGCCAATATCCGGCTGCCGTTGTCTGGGATCGTCCGTCGGCAGAGGCCGGTAAACGATGGGAGAAGGGCTGCCGGTGAGGGCGAGCACCTGCTGGGCCAGCTCCAGGATCGTGAACTCCTCTGGGTTGCCCAAGTTAAAGGGTCCGGGGTAGGGGCTGTTCATCAGCCGGATCAAGCCTTCCACCAGGTCGGAGATGTAGCAAAAGCTGCGGGTCTGGGATCCATCCCCATAGACCGTCAGGGGATCCCCGCGCAGGGCCTGGACGATAAAGTTGCTCACCACGCGGCCATCGTCCTCCCGCATGGCGGGGCCGTAGGTGTTGAAGATGCGGGCTACCCGGATCTCCGTCTGGTATTGCCGCTGCCAGTCGAAGGTGAGGGTTTCTGCCAAGCGCTTGGATTCGTCGTAGCAGGCCCGCGGGCCGATGGGGTTGACGTGGCCCCAGTAGTCTTCCGGTTGGGGATGCACTTGGGGATCCCCGTACACTTCTGAAGTCGAGGCCAGCAGGAACCTCGCTCTCGTTTTCTGGGCCAGTTGCAGCAGGTGGTAGGTGCCCCAGAGGCTGGTGCGGATGGTGCGGATGGGATCCGCTTGGTAGTGGGGGGGAGAAGCGGGGCAGGCCAGGTGGTAGATCTGCTGGATCCCGGCCTCTTCCAAAGCGGGCGGCAAGGGATCCGCCACGTCGTGCCAGATGAGCTGAAAGGCGGGGTTGTCCAGATGGGCCTGGACATTGAGCTGCCGGCCTGTGGAGCCATTGTCCAGGCAAATGACCCAGTGGCCTTCTTGCAGAAGGCGGGTTACCAAGTGGGATCCGATAAATCCCAGGCCACCCGTAACCAGGATCTTCATGATTTCCCCTGATTTCCCCAGCACCTACCAGCCCACTCCAATGAGGGTTATGCCCGCCTGCCGCACCGCCTCCCGATCCAGACAGTTACGGCCATCGATGAGCAAGGGCCGCCGCATCAGCTCTGCAATCCGTCGGTAATCCAGCGACAAAAACTCCGGCCACTCCGTCACCAGCACCAGGGCATCGCAGTCCTGGGCCAGCCGGAACACATCCGTTTCCACCACCACATGGGCTAGCCCCTCCCGCATCCCTGAAGCGGACACAACGGGATCATACGCCTTCACCTTTGCCCCAAGGCGGTGGAGCTGCTCGATTAAGGTCAGGGAAGGGGCATCCCGCAGGTCGTCGGTGTGGGGTTTAAACGTCAGACCCAGTAGGCCAACGGTTTTACCCTTGAGCACCTTGAGGGCTTGCTGCAGCTTTTCCACCAAACGTTGCCGCTGTTCTCGGTTGACCTCCACCGTGGCCTGCAACAGCTTGGCCTCATAGCCGTAGTCAGCAGCGGTTTGAATGAGAGCCGCCAGATCTTTGGGGAAGCAGCTTCCGCCCCACCCTATGCCGGCGTTGAGAAAGGCGCGGCCAATGCGCCTATCTAGGCCGATCCCTTCCGCCACCTGGGTGATGTCGGCGCCGGTGCGCTCACAGATGTTGGCCATTTCGTTGATGAAGCTAATCTTGGTGGCCAGGAAGGCGTTGGCGGCATACTTGATCATTTCGGCAGAAGCCAGGTCGGTGACCAGCAAAGGCACGGGATCCCCTTGCAGGCCCTGCTGGCAGTTGAGGATGGGTTCATACAGCTGCCGCATGATTTCAATGGCGCGGGGGCTGTTGGAGCCAATCACAATGCGATCCGGGTAGAAGGTATCTTGGATGGCGCTGCCCTCCCGCAGAAACTCGGGGTTGCTCACCACGTCAAACTGCGGCGTCCAAGGCGAGAGCTCCAAGGTGAGAGATCTGGCCTCAGGATCCCTCCCCACTTCCCGGCTGCTCAGCCGCTGCTTGGCAGCTTCAGCGGCCCCGTCCAAAATGAGCATGCGCACCCAGTCCCCAGAGCCAATGGGCACAGTGGATTTGTTGACAATGACTCGGTAGCGCTCGTCCAGATGCTGGCCAATTTCCCGCGCCACTGCTTCCACGTAGCGCAGATCGGGATCCCCGCTGGGCAGGGCCGGGGTGCCCACGGCAATAAACACCACCTCGCTGGCCTGGATCCCAGAGCCCAGATCGGTGCTAAAGTGCAGCCGACCCGCCGCAGTTCCCTCCCGCACCAGCTCTTCCAGGCCGGGCTCGTAGATGGGCAGGCGACCCCGCTGCAGCCCTTCAATCTTGGCGGGGTTGTTGTCCACACAGATAACGCTATTTCCTAGGTGAGCCAGGCAGGCTCCTGTTACCAGGCCCACATAGCCAGCGCCTACCACAGCAACGTGCATACTCAGAGTTCGCTCCCCAATCGGCGGCCACTTGACTAAGCCTTAGCAGCTTGCTTTTAGGGTACCCTCCCTTACCCCTATTGAGGTCGGTGACAGAATAAAGCAGGATATCTGTGGATCCCCGCCCGAGCTGCAGTGAGCTTTCTGGATTCTGCTGCCATAGCCAGCCGCCGTCAGCGCCAAGTGCAGAGGGTGCTGTACGTCACGCTAGGGCTAAATGTCCTGGTGTTTCTGATCAAGTTAATCCTGGGGCTGACGACGGGATCCCTAAGCCTCATTGCCGATGCCCTGCACAGCTCCACCGACAGCGCCAGCAACATTTTGGGCTTGGTGGCCGTGCGCTTTTCTTCGCCAGAGCCCGATGACGACCATCCCTACGGCCATCGCAAGTTTGAAGCCATTGGAGCGCTGGGGATCGCCGCCTTTTTGGGGATGGCCAGCCTGGAGATCCTGCGCACAGCCGTGGAGCGGTTTTGGGAGCCCCAGCCCCACCTGCAGATTGACGAGCTAACCTTGGGGGTGATGGTGGGGGTGTTGGGCATTAACGTCTTTGTCACCCTCTACGAGCACCGCTGGGGCAAAGCTCTGTCCAGCTCGCTGCTGTTGGCCGATGCGCGCCATACCCTCAGCGACGTTGGGGTGACGCTGACAGTGTTGCTGGGGTTGGCCGGCATGCATTATTGGGGGATCCCTTGGTTGGATCAAGCCCTGGCTTTGCCGGTGGCGCTGCTGGTGCTCCGAAGCGGCTGGGAAGTGCTGCAGGAGTATCTTCCCTACCTCACCGACCGGGTGGCGATCCCCTCTGAGGCCCTGCGGGATCTGATCCTGAGCGTGCCAGGCGTGCTCGACTGCCATGACATCACTTCCCGCGGGATCCCAGGGGAAATGGTCTTTATCGAGATGCACCTGGTGGTGGAGCCACAGGACATTGAGTCCGCCCACCGCCTCACTGAGGAAGTCGAACACCTCCTGCAAGGGCGCTACGGGCCGGCGCGGATCCTCATCCACCTGGAGCCTCGCTCCCATATCGAGCAACCCTAGCAGGAGCTCGCCACCTGCCAACAGATAGCCTAGCCAAACCTCAGGGATCCTGATGTTTCCAAAAGAACACCAAAACGGTATCAACGCCTCTGCGAGCGTCCCTCAAAATCTCGGAAAAGCCCATTCTTTCTTCGGATCCCTCGACGCCTTGTGCCACAAGGCTTTCCGGCCCCAAAACCCCCTCGCCGAAACTCTTTTTGCCCCCTTTTTTCCGGATCCCTCGCAAACGGGTCTTGCATCCCTTGCCCTGCTTGGCTTTAATAGGGGTGGGGTTCCCCCTTCGGGGGGATCCCTAGAAATTGGAAACGTCAGGGCAATTGAGGATAGGGATTTCGATGGGGTTCCCCCTTCGGGGGGATCCCTAGAAATTGGAAACGGTTTGAAGGATTTCTTCCATAGTAAACATATTACCTCCGTTCCCCCTTCGGGGGGATCCCTAGAAATTGGAAACGAGAATCACATACCATTCTCGCCGGCGAGAATGGAAAGCACTAGAACTGTTTGATTGCTAGTTCCCCCTTCGGGGGGATCCCTAGAAATTGGAAACTCCACAAGTACAACAAGGATTCTCTGAGTATAAAGTATTTGTTCCATTTAGACCAACAGACAGCAAACTCAAACAAAGTATCAAAGAAATAATGCAGCTACCCAATGTATCTAGAGTAAAGTATTCAGGTGAAACACATGTAAGAGGAACAAAGAGGATAGTATGAGTGTAAGAAGAAAGTTAGTCTTTGATGGAACTCTTAGGTCTGACAGAATTAATCAAACAGAAGTATTTAACCAAGGCGACCTTATTCTCCTAGAAGTTAGTGGATTAGCTGACAATGAATTTATTGAAATGGCAGGTTCTCTAAATGTAAGAGTAAAACAAGGTGCTACTGCTGACCCATGTGATGACCCAATACCTATTCCTGAATATGTTGCTCAGAACTTACCTGCATTACCACCAGCAAGTAGAGAAATCTTTGATATGGGAAATTATGAGTATCCATTAGATATACCGGTATTCAATTCATATTCTTTGGTAAGAATCGATTATGAACTAAGTCAATGTGCATTAGACATGTCAGTTATACTTCTACCTAGCTTTGATGTTACTTGTAAAGTATGGGTATTATGGCAAGAAAAGGGAATAAGGAATCTATATCGTTACGTTTGTGAGAATGCTGCTAAAGATGATATTAGATGGACTCTGTTAGCAGCAAGTACATTAGCTAGTAATGCTGCATTAGCATATAATGTTAGTGCATTAGCTACTATATTAGCATTACCTACAGGAGGAACTAGTGTAGCATTAGCTTCTCCAGTATTAACAGGATTAGCATTAGCTAGTGCTGGAATAGCTACACAATTCTCATTACCTAGTCCAGGAATACCATCATTGTTACCACCGTAAAAGACTATGGCTATCAAAAAACAAGGCATCATCTCAGGTCAATACACTTTCTCTGGTGTAGAAGACAATGGACTAGTAACCTTAACTAGTCAAGTAGATGATATTTACATTATTGAAATTCAAGCACTAGTACAACTATTTGACTTTATTAGTCCTTATGATATTCCCATAATGGTAGAAAACACTATCTACCAAGTTACTAACGTTACTGATTATAACAGTGCATCTAATACTCTCATCTACAGTACAATCAGTACTCCAAGAGGAAATAAAACTATCATTGAGTGTGAGATTAAAGCAATTGGAATAAGACCTAATCCTGATTCATCAGTTATCTTTTCTACTCAAGAAAAGTGGATTATTTATCCAGGGAGAATTTATCGACTAGATAATGCAGGTATTCAATCTTTTACCTTTACAAATAATTCCATTGCTTATCTAAGACTAACAGGTAAGAGAATACTACCAACATCACTATTAGGTAACTTCCTATGAACGAATGGGATAAATACAGAGAAGAATTAGAAAGGTCAAAGCATGACTATTGTCTGTATGGTCCTGCATCATTAAAGCTTACGTTGACACCTATCATCGAGGATTTTAATTTGCCATTGGATGAAAATAGTTACTGGATAGCACAACATTGGCAAGCAATGCCTAGTTCCCCCTTCGGGGGGATCCCTAGAAATTGGAAACTATTTAAGAATTGCCCAAGAATCTTTCTCCCAATTGAGTTCCCCCTTCGGGGGGATCCCTAGAAATTGGAAACTTGCCAGTACGCTCCAAACACCGGCTCAGGATGGGGATGTTCCCCCTTCGGGGGGATCCCTAGAAATTGGAAAAGAATTGGAAAAGAAATTGGAAAAGAAATTGGAAGCGAACTGAAGCTGGGCCTGGTTATCAGGCGGGCAGCGAAAACAACGGCTGAAACGCTCCAGAAATCGGCCTGCTGGCTGGGGAAAGTCTGGGAAAGTGAGGTCTGGATCCCCGGCAGCCACCGCTGCCCAAAAGTAGCGCAATTGTGGGGCCAAGGCTTGTGCCTGTTCCAAAGGCAAATTCAGCGGTGCGGAGGTTAAAAACTTAACCACCGCTGGTTCGCTGCGCTGGGCCATCCACTCCCGGGAGAACGCTTGCAAATCGGGCCAATCGGGCAGGGATCCCACCCGGTAGCTCTGGATATGGACTTGGATTCCGGTCTCTCGATCCGACCGGATCTCGACAAGGCGGTAGGGGTGGGGAAAGCTGACCAAAGAGCCGGTGGTAATGTCGTAAACCCCCCCTCGTCGGGCGATGTGCTGGATGTGCAGATGTCCGGTGAACACCAGTTGCACCCCATAAGCTTGCAGCAGCCGCCGCAACTGAGAGGCATTCTCCAGCATGTAGCGACGCCCCCAGGGATGGAGAGACTGGCCGCGCAGATGCTCGACCACATTATGGTGCACCATCAGCAGCACCAGCTCTTCTTTGGCTGCCGCCAATTCTTTCTCCAGCCAGGTCAGTTGTTCTGGGGTTAGACACCCCACCAATTGACCCTGAGCATCAAAATGGTTGGAATTGAGGCCGATCAAACGGATCCCTGGCCGCAGAACCCGGCTGTAATCCAAAGACTGCCCATCCTCGTAGCCAAAAGCTCGGTAGTAGCGGGGAAAATCCGCCAAACCAATAGAGCGCCCGTTGGCCTTGGGCTGGGGCACATCGTGGTTGCCGGGCACCACAAAAGCCGGAAAGGGCAGTCGAGCCAGCCGCTCTGCCAGCCATGCATGGTTTTCCGGCTCCCCATGCTGAGTCAGATCCCCCGGCAACAGCAGAAAATCCAGAGGCAACTGCACCAGATGCTGCAAAACCTGTTCCAGAGCCGGGATGCTCACCTCTACCAGGTGAAATCGGCTGGGGTGATCCCAAAGGGTGGAAGGGAGGGCGACGTGGGGATCGCTCACCACAGCAAAGCGGATCTGCACGGATTAGTCCCCTTGACAACAGCAAGCAGATAGAGCCTTCGGCCCACCGGGGGGACAAGCGCTTCTGCTATTCTGGCGTCCATCACGGGATCCCGATTATCTCAGGAGCACAGCATGGTGGCCCAGGTGATTACCATCGATCACCCTCTGGTGCAGCACAAGCTCAGCCTCATGCGCCGTGTTGAAACTACAACCGCTGACTTCCGAGCGCTGATGCGGGAGATCAGCCTCTTGATGGCCTACGAGGTGACCCGCGATCTGCCCCTCAAGCTACAGCCCATTCAAACCCCGATGGCCCCAATGTTGGCGCCGATGTTGGCGGCAGAGAAAAAGTTGGTGCTTGTCTCCATCCTGCGGGCCGGCCAAGGGCTCCTCGACGGCATGCTGGAGCTGATCCCATCAGCACGGGTGGGGCATATCGGCTTGTATCGGGATCCCCATACCCTGATCCCCATCGAGTACTACTTCAAGGTGCCCACCGATATCGAGGATCGTGAGGTGCTGGTGGTGGATCCAATGTTGGCCACCGGCCATTCGGCAGCAGCGGCTGTAGCGCGCCTACGCCAAACCCGACCCCAGTCGATCCGCTTCATCTGCCTGGTGGCCGCCCCAGAAGGGATCCGGTATTTCCACGAACAGAACCCAGATGTGCCAATCTATACCGCTGCTGTAGACGATGGCCTAGACGAGCACGGCTACATCCTCCCCGGCCTAGGAGATGCAGGGGATCGCCTGTTCGGCACCCGCTGATGGGAGAGTGCCATGCCTACAGCACCCTATGTTGCTGCGCCACACTGAACGGGAACCGCACCGCTGTCGCGATTAGGAAGTTGGGTTGGGCGCCAACAACTGTTCTCCCCTCAACATGCGGGCAGCAGCGCTGAGCAGCTCCTCTTCCAGATAGGGCTTGGTGAAGTAGGCAGTTGCTCCCAGCTCCCGTGCTGTTTGCCGGTGCCGTTCTGCCCCCCGCGAGGTGAGCATGGCAACCGGAAGATGCTTGAAGTTGCTGTCTTCTCGCAGGCGGGTGAGCAGTTCTAGGCCGTCCATCCGCGGCATCTCGATGTCGCAGAAGATGAGGTCGCAGGGCAGGCCGCCGCGCAGCTTTTCCCAGGCATCCTGGCCATCCCGCGCCTGTTCCACCCGGTAGCCCACCTTCTGGAAAGACATCGAGAGCAGCTCCCGAACGGTGATCGAGTCGTCCACGATCAACACGGTGGTCTGGCGCACCTCTTCTGGGGTTGGCTCCTCATCCCGGTGATCCAGCCAGAAGCG
This sequence comes from Thermostichus sp. MS-CIW-41, assembly GCF_054058915.1. Classification (NCBI taxonomy): domain Bacteria; kingdom Bacillati; phylum Cyanobacteriota; class Cyanophyceae; order Thermostichales; family Thermostichaceae; genus Thermostichus; species Thermostichus sp. MS-CIW-41. The sequence continues at coordinate 29,440 of NZ_JBSSBO010000024.1, read as the reverse complement.
GTTGAGATCCCGACGGCGACCGTGGGCTATGTCCACCAGCTCGATGATGTCGGCAATCGGCAGGACCCGCCCGTTCCCCAACACCGTTGCCCCAGAAATGCCCAGTGGCTTGGGCACAGGCCCGCGCAGTTGCTTGATCACGATTTCCTGCTCTTCCACGAAGCTGTCCACCTGCAGGGCAACATACTGGCCGGCACTTTGCAGGATGACAATGGGAATAATGCCCTCATCCTGGGTGATGCTGTACACCTCGGAACGGCTGCGGCTGTGGCTGCGGCTGTAGGCCAGCAGATTTGAGAGGGGCTGGAAGGGAAGGCGCTGATCCCGCCAGAGAATCGAGGGCCGCCCCTGCTCATCCGGCTGAACTTCGTCGGCAGGAACATCCAGCATCTCCTCCACGCCATCCAGGGGGAAGGCGATCAGGGCTTTGTCGCTGACACACACCATGGCCTTGGAAATGCTCAGGGTGAGGGGGAGGCGGATGGTAAAGGTGGTTCCTTTGCCCCGCACAGAATCCACTTGGATACTGCCGCGCAGATCGGTGATGTTGCGGCGCACCACATCCAAGCCAACCCCCCGCCCGGCCAGATCGTCCACTTCGCTGGCCTCGCGAACACTGAAGCCGGGGTGGAAGAGAACGTTGAACACTTCGTCTTCGTCGGCTTGCTCCGACAGCAGCCCCAGCCTTTGGGCCTTGGCCTTGACCTTCTCCACCGGGATCCCGGCGCCATCGTCCGAGACGATGATGATGGTTTGGTTGCCCTGATAGAAGGCCTTGACGGTGATCTTGCCCTCAGGGGGCTTGCCCGCCCGCCGCCGCTCCTCAGGGGTCTCGATCCCGTGTACCAGGGCGTTGTTCACCAGGTGGGTCATGGGGTCATAGAGCTCCTCCAGGATGGCCTTGTCGATGAGCGTGTCACGGCCTTCCACCACCAGGCTGGCCTGCTTGCCCGTTTTGATGGAGAGATCCCGAATGGCGCGGGGCAACCGATCGGCAACTTGCGAGAAGGGCACCATGCGCGCCCGGTTCAGGCCCTCTTGCAGTTGGGTGGTTACCTGCCGGAATTGGCGGGTGATCTGCTCGGCCTCATCCACGGCAAACTCGATGTCGGAGGAGGACTCGCGCACCCGCACGATGAGCTCAATGATCTCCTGGGCCAGAGCGTGGAAGGCCGTAAACTGATCCATCTCCAGCTTGTCGAACTCTTGGCCGGAGGAATGACTCCGCCTTCCTCGGCTGGATCCCTCCCCATTTCGACCGAAGCCCACCGTTACCGTGCCGCCATAGGCTGAGCTGCTGCGGCTGGAGAACAAAGCCGATTCCAGCAAGGAGCGGTCATACTGATCCCGCATGCGCTGGCCCAGATCCCCTAGCTGTTGCACACGGCCCAACAGGCCATCCAGAAACTGGCGCAGACGGGTTTGGTTTTGCTCCATGCTGTTGCGGATGACCACCAACTCTCCCACCAGGTTGTTGATGGAGTCGAGGTGGCGCACCTCCACCCGCATCACAGGGTTGCTGAGGGCAGCAGTTCGCCGTGAAGTCGGCCCAGTTGCCGCCGGGGCAGCTGCTGCTGGGGTGGGGGTTGCTGGAGCAGCAGCGGCAACTGGCGGCGAAGGTGCTGGCGCCGCAGCAGGTGCTTGGGCAGGAACCTCGAGATCGCCCAGGAGCGATTCCAGCTGGGCTGCAAAGTCGTCAGCAGCCTCGCCGCTCGCGGCTGCAGGGGATCCCACAAGGGGGGCGATAGCCTTTTCTAGCTCAGGGGTTACCGCCGGCTCGGCAGCGTCGAAGAGGGCGGCCAAATCGTCCAAACGGGGAGCCGGAGCAGCTTCCAGCGCCTCTTCCTCTGGGGTCTCGGCCTCGCCAACAGGAACGGCTAAGGATTCATCCTCTGCAAACAGGCTGGCCAACTGGCTTTCCAGATCGTCCTCCGCAGGCTGGAGGGCATTTTCTTCCTCCAGTGCGGCAACCGGCGGCTCTGGCTCAGACACGGGCACTTCCGCCAGGCTGCTCGCTTGCAAAGCTTCTGTGTCCTCCAGGAAGGTGGCAAGATCCAAGGGGGGTTCTTCTTGGGGCGCTTCCCCTTCTGCAAAGAACTGGCTCAACTCATCCAGATCCACCTGGCTGTCGCTATCCATGGCCGAGAGGGATCCCCTGGCCCCCAGGCTCAGTTCTTCTGGGTCGGATTCCTGGGTGAATAGGGCATCGAGACGGTCGAAGGAGAGCTCGGGGGAAGGGGCGACTGCCTCCTCAGCCGTGGGTTGCAGGTCTGCGAAAGACTCCTCCTGAACCGGGAACAGCTCCTCCAGAAGCGCCCACTCCTGGGCTTCTGCTGTGTCCCCAGCTGCTGATTGGGTCAGGGGGATGGAGTCCCCATCGGACGCCTCCTCGAGGGTCTCGCCGGCGAAGAGATCCCCTAGGCTCAGCTCGGCTCCGAAGTCTGGAATTGGCGATTCCCTCGGCTCATTGGCCATGTCGGGCGACGTGGGGAAGGGTTCGCCGATAAAGAGATCCCCCAGTTGCTCAGCTTCGGCAGCATCAGCCTCAGCGATGTCCAGGGATGGGCCAAAAGAGGGATCCAAAAATACGGAAGGTTCACTTGCTTCCGGCATCGACCAAGCCGGATCGGCTTCTGCCGCAGGGGTGGAAAAAAAGCTCTCCAGGCTGTCTTCGGCAGTATCGAAGGCAGCAGAGTCAGCGAACTCTGAGGATCCCACCTCGTCGGATCCCGACTCTGCCAGATAATCTGCTGGGATGGAAAAATCCTCTAGCTGGATATCTGCGGGAAATTCAGCCCAGAGATCTGCTGCGATTTCCCCGTCCTCAAGGGCTTCCTGAAGGGGTGGGGACGGTTCAGCCGCCCAAGGATCGGCCTCCGGCTCACCAGCGGGAACGGCCTCCAAGTCCGGAAGCTGAGACCCTTCCTGCCGGAAAGCACTCTCTACGGGAAGTTCCTCCAGCTCAAATAGGGCCTCTACCCCGGCACTTGCGGCTTCGTCTGGGACAAAGCCGGATCCCTCGCCCATTTCCGCAGCAACGCTCTGGGCAGTCGGCTCCTGTTCAGCATCCCAGGCAGGCTCAGCAGAGACAAACCCCTCTGCCCCTTCACCCACCACTTCGGCAAACAGCTCCGCCAGATCGGCCTCAGCTCTCTCCTCATCCAACCTTGGGCTCAGATCCTCAAAGGTCTGCAAGAGGGGCTCAGGAGAGGAGGGGATCAGCTCCGTTGGGAATTCTTCAATATCGGATAGCGCTTCTGCGTTGGCAAACAGCTCGTCAAAGGCTGAGGTGGCTTCTTCCTCCAGATCCAAGGGAGTGGCATAGAGCTCCGCTCCGCTAACGCGACCGAAGTCGTCCGCAACAGAGGCCAAGTCAGCTCCCTGCCCGTCCTCTTCTGGGCTTTCTGCCGGCACGGCAGCTGTCCTCCAGTCTTCCTCCCAAGCCGCTTCAGCTCGGATCCCTGGCCAACTCAGATCCAGATCCCCCTCTTCCGCGGGAACAGATCGGTGCTCTGAATCTGTTCCCGCCAGCGGGACGGAGTCCTCAGCAGTGCCCACTTCCCATAGGGATGAGAGCTGTTCCGCCGCCAGATCTCCGCTTGCCTCTGCGCTCTCCTGCTCCGGCGACAGGGCAGCTCCGGGCTCATCCTCTTGAAAGGATGTCTCAGCGAGGGTTACCGCTTCCCAGCTCAGATCGGGGGTAGCGCCTTCCTCCGCAGGGATCCCAGCAGCCGCAGCCCAATCCTCCGAGGCACCCTCCTCGGGTTGGGGGAACAGCGGCTCTGCCTCAGACTCCCAAGCCAGACCAAGCTCGAAGGGCTCGCAGACTTCTGGCTCTTCAGGGGCTGCCGGAACAGGGCGGAAAGCCAGCAACTCAGCCGAGGGTCGGATGGTGTTTGCCGCTCCGCCGGCCAGAGCTTGGTGCGCTTGCTTCAGATCTCGCAGCACCGGCAGGGCCAGTTGTCGCAAATCCTGGCCGGGATCCGCCAAAATCTCGCCGATCAAGCGGGTCAAATCTGTCCAGCCCCCCAGTTCCAGAGCCGAAGATTGCCCCAAATCCTGCAAAGATTGGGCCAGAGCTTGCAGAGCCGGTCGAGTGGCCGGGTCGTCAGGACGTTTGAACAGCTCCAGCATCTGGCGCAGCAGGGCCGGGATCTGCTGATGCACCACCACCTCAAGAGGATCCGGTGGGGCAGGAGGGGCGGCAGGGCGAGCCAATTGTTGCAGTTCTGAAGAAGGGGCAACCTGTTCGGCCTTGCCGTCTAGGATGAGCTGCTGTCCCTGCTTCAAATCCCGCAGGGCGACCAAAGCCAGAGCACGCAGGTCGGCATCGGGGTTGCCCAGGGCTTGCTCGAAAGTTTCCGTCAACTGTTGCCAGCCCGCCAGATGATGAACTTGTCCGATCTCCTTGAGAACGGCATTCGCCGCTGCCAAGCGCTCTCGGACATCTGGCTGATCCCGTTGTTTAAACAGCTCCAGCATCTGGCGCAACTGCTGCGGCACCACCTCCGCCATGTCCTGCTGTAGGGTGCGAACCGCCGGCGACGAGACGGGAGTTGGAGCAAGGCTGGGAACAGTGCCCTCGCCAAGAAGATTTTGAATGTGCCTTTCGGTCTCTTGAAAAACCGGCTCCAGTTCCGCCAGGGTGGTGTTGCTGACTTCTTGGGTGAGGCCGCGGGGGCTCTGCAGCTCCTCCAACAACATCGAAAGCCCATCAAAAGCCCGCAGCAGCAGGGTTTCCAGGTGCTGATCGACAGGCACTCCGCCTGGACGGGAGCGAAAGATGTTGAAAAAATCTTCCATGCGGTGGGCCGTCCGTTGGATGCTGGTGAGGCCCAGCATGGCAGCTCCCCCCTTGATGGAGTGAGCAGCTCGAAACAGCTCGTTGATCAGCTCGGGATCGCTCATGCTGTCCCGCAAGCTGAGGAGCACTTGTTCAATCGTTGCCAAGTGGTCGCGGGCTTCTTCGATGAAATAACTGAGGATCCGCTTTTGTGCTTCTTCATTCATGGCAGGAGGCCCTTCCTACAGCCCACAGGTATGCATCAGTAATAGCAGACCGGACAGATTGAGGCTCGCCTGAGCGAAGAGTCCGGCCAAAAGTCGGAACAGGGGGATCCCGGTGGCATTTGCTAAGGATCGATAACGTCTCCTGCATGGGGATCCTTGTCCCTAGAATGCCCTCAAAACAGCAGATTTGCTCATTCATCCCCAACCCGGAAGCGACCGACAGAAGTTTGCAACTCGCGGGCGATGCTCACCAACTGTTGGAGCGAAGCTGCCACCTTCTGCGCCTCCTTAGAGGTCTCGTTGGCGGTCAACTCCACCGATTGCATCACCTGCGCCACAGAGCGAGAGGTTTCCGTTTGTTGCACGGTGGCCTGAGAGATCGCCCGCACCAACTCGTCGATCCGGCGACTGACCTCGATAATCTCGTCCAGGCTGTTCTTGGCCTGCTCGGCCCGCCGCGTCCCCTCGATCACCAGTTGGGTGCCTTCTTCCATAGCCGTCATCACGTTGCCGGTTTCCGATTGAATCTGCAACACGATCTGCTCGATCTCCTTCGAGGCTTTGGCAGCTCGGTCGGCCAGTTGTCGCACCTCATCGGCCACGATGGCAAAGCCCCGTCCCGATTCCCCGGCTCGTGCCGCCTCGATGCTGGCGTTGAGGGCAAGCAGGTTGGTGCGCGAGGCAATTTGAGAGATCAAAGCCACAATTTTGGAAATTTCCTGCGAGGATTCCGCCAATCGCTTCACTTTGCGGGTGGTTTCTGCCACGGTTTCGCGAATTTCCAGGATGCCACTTACCGTGCGATCCACAGCTTCTCCACCCCGAGCGGCTGCTTCTGTGGCTTGGGCAGTCACGTTGGCCGCTTCGCGGGCGTTGCTGGCCACCTCTTGAATGGAGTCCGTCATCTCCTGAATGGAGTTGAGGGAGTTGGAAATCTCCTCCGCCTGGCGCAAGGCGTCGGCAGAGAGGCTGCGGGCAAAGTCCTCGTTCTGCAAGGCGGCATTGTTCACGGCGGCGGCGGCCCGCTTCACCTGGCTGACAATGTCTCGCAGACTGCGAATGGTCAGGTTAAAGGAGTCGGCCACAGCCCCCAGCACGTCGGCAGTCACCTCTGCCCGCACCGTCAGGTCTCCACGGGCAGCCCCTTCCACGTCGTCCAGCAGGCGAATCACCTGGCGCTGTAGGTCTTCCTTAGCTTGCCCTTGCTCGGCAGCCCGCTGGCTCAGTTCGGCGAAGTTGGCTTCAAGGGCAGCCGCCATCTGGTTAAAGCTGTCGGCCAAGCGCCCCAGCTCATCGTGGGTGTTGGCTGTGGCTCGTACTGAATAATTCCCCTGGGCCAAGGCGGCAAAGTGGCCGGCCAGCTCTTGGGCGGTGGAGCGAATTTGTTTGGCACTGCTGGCCCCGAGGATAACCCCTGCTCCTGTGCCGATCAGCCCGCCTCCAATCACCCCGGCAATCAAGCGAGCTCCCCCATTGGCCGGGATCCCAAGGCCAATCGCCAAGCCGGCAGCCAAACTCACAGCTCCTTGGATAAGCGCTATGGCCAATTGCCGATCCCCAATCGGTCGGTTGGCGATCCCAGCAGAGGTTCTTGCCCCTTGTTCACCTACACTGAGAATAGGGAGGGAGGCCGTGGGCAGCAGAACTTGGGCCGCTCCGCTGCCGGTCTCCGCCATTGGGCTCATCCCCCCAATCGCCCCCTCATCTGGGCGGAAGGCACCCACCGGCTCACCGCCATCCATGCCGGCAAGTTCGCGATCCAGGCTGTCTAGCTCGTCAAGCTCGAAGAGGGCAGAGCCGGGACTGGCAGTATCTTCATCGGGGGCAGGGATCGGCTCACTCATGGGGGCAGCCAATTCGGTCGGCAGGCCTTCTTCCAGGGATCCCCCTTCCTCTTCCTCAAGACCGGGCAGGGAGAAGCCCATCTCATTGGGAACATCGGCATCGCTGGCCAACTGCGTAATGGAGTCGGAGTCGCCTTCTAGGGCTTCCAGATGCTCTCGATCGAACTCGTTGAGAAAGGCAAAGTCATCTTCGACCACCGGATCGGTTTGAGGCCCGCCCTCTTCCGAGCCTACCCGTCGCGAGGTGGCCGGTGGTGTTACCCGAGGATGGGTTGGCATCTGGTAAGATGAACCCAATGGATCAGCTCCCGGCATTTGCAGGCCGGTCTCAAAGGGATCCCTGAATCTCTCTTCCCCCATGAAATCGCTGCCAAGGCTGTCTGCCTCCAGTGGAAAGGGATTCTGAGCAAAGGGATCCGCCTCCTCTTCCCCCATCTCCTCGAACTGCAAGAAGGGATCGGGAGCAGAGAAAGCCTCTTCCGAAAAGGCATCCGACCCACGGGCAAACTCATCTGGAGAGCGAAACTCGTCCGCTTCTGGGGAATCGGGAAGATCCGCCAGCTCCGGTGCCATTTGCAACAACTCTTCTAGACCCTTCCGGGCCGACTCCAGCTCATCGGGATCACTGGCTGTTTGTAAAATGGTGTTGTAGGTTTGGCGAGCTTCCAACAACTGCCCAGCTTGTTTTTGTGCCAAAGCCAGCAGCAGCTTGACAGCAGTATCTTGCGGTTCAGCAGCGGCCACTTGGTTGAACAACCGCACCGCCCGGACGTAGTCTCCCTGCCAAAAGGCGGCCATCGCATCGGTGTAGTCTCTCTGACTGTTCGCGCTCGGAACCATGGATCCTCCCTTCACTGCTTGCCTACCTCTGTTCACGCGTCAACACAGATGCAAACGGAACGCCCCCAACACCTCAAAACCCCATGGATGCAGGCTGTCCCCCCTTTTCCACATTCAGTCAAGCAAGAGTGGGCCTTTCTGCCGCCGTCTCAGGGCTTACCCTCAACAGCCTCGACACGCATCGGTAGGGGATAGATTTGGTCCAACTTTCCCCATTGTGGCTGGAGTTAGCTTGGATCTTTGATAGGAACTATACACTTTCCTCCCGCTGAGCTCCCAGGGGGCCGTCTGTCAACCCCAACGATTGGATCGCAGGATGGCCGACTGATCCAGCAATGGCAAGCGCGATCCCGTTCCGGGCACCACCCATTCCCCTCGCAAAAAAGGAGCCATGGACTCAGGAGCCGTGAGGGCAGGCCGCACCAATTCAGTCTTCAGCCACTCCATGCCTACAATTAAATCCACAGCCAAGCCCATGAGCAAATCCTGTTGATCCATCACGGCCACCACAGGAATCTCGGCTCGGTCGATGTTCAAGGGCGGGCTGATCCCCAAAAATTGCCCCAGGTCTGCAACCCAGATGATCTCGCCCCGCAAATTCAGCGTGCCCAGCAAAACTGGGGCCACATTGGGCATGGGGGTGATTTTCTCTGGGCCAATGCTCATCACCTCCACAACCGATACCGCTGGCAGCGCAAATTCCTCCCCGGTGGCAATCTTGAACTTTAGGAATAGCTCACCTTCGGGAGCCTCCATCTCCCGCAACTCTTGGGTCTCATCCCCCATCAATAAATCCAGATCCCCCAGCATGATGCTCCCCCGCATGGATAGTCTTGTGGACTGTTGATCCCGCCCCCCTCCCTGCTTAAAACGCAGAGTCGTTCTCAGGACCTACCGAAAGGCGTGGAAGCAGAAGGGGCAGCTCTCAGCCTCTCAGTAATTGCTTAATCGTACCCACCAGTTCCTGGGGCTGGAAAGGCTTGGCAATGTAGGCATCCGCTCCCTGGCGGATCCCCCAGTAGCGGTCAAATTCTTCGCCCTTGGAAGAACACATGACGATGGGCGTTTTTTGGGTGAGAGGGTCGGCCTTGAGAAGGCGGCACACCTCATACCCATTCATGCGCGGCATGACAATATCCAGCACGATCAGATCGGGTTTGCTCTGCTTCACCGCCTCTACGGCCTCCACCCCGTCTTCCACAGTCATCACCTCGAAGCCGTTTTCCTGCAGCAGCTTGCTGATCATCTCCCGCTGGGATTGGCTGTCTTCCACCACCAAAACGCGACTCATTTCCGATTCATCTCCCGCAATTGATGTTTGATGGTCGCCAGGAGCTCTTGGGGCTTGAAGGGCTTGGTTACATAGGCATCCGCCTGATTGCGCCTGGCCCACTCGATATCAAAGGTCTGGTCTTTGGTGGAACACACGACGATGCGAATGTGCTTGGTGCTCTCATCCCCCTTCACTTCCCGGCACACCTCATAGCCGTTCATGCGCGGCATGACAATATCCAGCACCACCACATCAGGCTTTTGCTGACGAATGAGCTCCATCGCCTCTACGCCGTCTGTTGCTGTGGAGACTTCCAAACCGTTCTCGGAAAGCAAGCTGGAAATGGTCTCCAGGTAGGTACGGCTGTCATCCACCACCAGCACTTTGCTCATCGCCGTCTTGCTCCTTTTGCACTCCCGCGCAACCGTCGGGCTGCTTTGACTGAGGTTTGCTCTTGTAACCTCACCTGGCTCCCTGGCTCCGGGCCGGCCATGCTACCCCTATTGTTTCGGTGAGGCCACTCTTCTGTCCAGTACTTCGCCTATAGTCTTCTGTGCCAACATTTTGGCTACCCCAACGCCTATTCGCCACCGCCCCGTTTGGGGGGAGGGCCCACGTAGGATTCGACAATGGTCAACAACTCCTTTTCCGCAAAGGGTTTGCTCAAAAATTCGTTCGCTCCGGCCATGCGGGCCTTAATCCGGTCGGTAAAACCATCCTTGCCGGTCAGCATGATCATGGGGGTTTCGCGGAACTGGCTGGATTTGCGCAACATGGCGCACAGCTCATACCCATCCAACTTGGGCATGGCCACATCGCAGAGAATCATGTCGGGGTTGAGAAGAAACACCTGTCCCAGCGCTTTGAGAGGATTGCCGATGGTGGTAACCTGGTAGCCCTCGTTTTGCAGGATGAACTCTACGGTTTTTTGGATGGCCATGGAGTCGTCGATGCAAAGGATGTGGCTGGGCTTATCGCTGGGTTTGAGGGGACGGCTGGGCTTGGGCTCCGCGATCAAGACGGGCTCGGACAGTTGAATGGCCCCTTGGCGGACGTAGGGATAGATGGCCTTGGCCACCGCCAGGGTGTCTCGACCCAGGTAGCGACCCATCTGGCGAATGCTGGTTTTGCCGTCTGACCACTCGCTCAGGGCTTTGAAGACGGGGGCGGGCAGGTTTTGCTGGAGCGGCAGGGGGTTGACGATGGTGGGAGCTTGGTTGGGAGCTTGGATGTAGGGGTGCAGCTTTTTCCACTCCTGCACTTGGGCTACGATCTCGGTGAGCAGGGGGGTAACGGGGAAGGTGGTCAATTGGGGGGCCAGGGGGGATCCGGCCTCAAAAATGAAGGAACCCTGGTGGAGGCTGAGCAGGTCGAAGAGGACTTCCCGCACCATGCCCAGCAGGATTTGCTTGCCCTGGTTGGGGTTGAGCTTGTGGCTTTCCAGCAAAGACCAGAGGCGGTTGTATTCGGGGGCGTTGACCGCGGCTTTGTGGGGAATTTGAATTTCCTCCAGGGCGGCTTCCAGCTTGAAGCGGTGCAGATAGTCTCTGAGGCGGGCAATGTTCCCTTCCGTTTCAGAGGCGTAGATAATCCGCCCATTCAGGAAGAAGACAAACCAGTAGACAGAGGGGCTGGCCTCTACAAAAAGCTCACCGGTGCGCTGGCCCAGCTCGATGAGCTGAAGGATGCTGCGGATATCGATCTCTTGTAGTTTTCCTTGCATGGGATCCCTGCCTGCAGTCCAGCAAGATACGTCCATTATGACGCTAGTCTTTAACTGTTGCTGCCCCGCCGGTAAGGCCATTTTCGGGAAGAGGGTTAAAGTTTAAAAAAGTTGGGGTTTGACTTGGGCCGAGCGCCTGCATTCCCCGAGGTATCTCTGGACTCCAGCAGACCCTCCCAATTAGAGCAGAATGGAGAGAACTGCCACCAGTAAACCTGTTCTTTGAGTAACCTATGCTGCCAATTCTCACCTCTTGGGTGCTTGGCCCACTGTTGGCGCTCTACACCCTCCTGTTTGTGCTGCGCATCTTTCTGTCGTGGTATCCGCAACTGGATACTTCTCGGTTGCCCTACTCGCTGGTGGTCGGCCTGACGGAGTTTCTGTTGCGCCCGACCCGTCGCCTGATCCCGCCGCTGGGAGGTGTGGACATGGCCCCTGTGGTTTGGGTGGGCCTGGTTACCCTGTTGCGGGAGGTGTTGCTGGGGCAGCAGGGGCTGCTGACAATGGCCCTGCACTGAGAGCGTTTTTGCCAACCATCTCTCATCGACTCTGCAAAATTGGGATCCGCTCGCCGAGGCTCTGGAAAGGCTGGCCCTCGGCGCCTTCTCGGAGCTCCTCCTGTCTCTGTCGCAGTTGCCGGATCAGCTCCGGCACCACCTGGTAGAGATCCCCGACAATGCCGTAGTGGGCAAATTTGAAGATAGGAGCGGCGCTGTCTTTGTTGATGGCAATGATCGTCTGGGATTTGTCCATGCCCACGCGATGTTGAATGGCCCCAGAAATGCCGCAGGCGATGTAGAGCTGGGGGCGGACGGTCTTGCCGGTTTGGCCCACCTGGTGGGCATAGGGGATCCACCCAGAATCCACGGCCTTGCGGGAGGAGCCGACGGCGCTGTTGGGGAAACAAGCGGCCAACTCCTTCAACAGCTCAAATCCCTCTGGGGATCCCAGCCCGTAGCCGCCGGAAACGATCACCTTGGCGCGGGTGAGATCTACCGCCTGGGACAGGTTGCGCACCGTTTCCACAATCTGCAGGCGCAGATCGCCGGGATCCAAGTTGACCGGCACCGGGATCACTTCCCCCTGGCGGGATCTGTCCCAGGGCAGGGGCACCATCACCCCTGGTCGTACTGTGGCCATTTGCGGGTTTTTCCAGGGGCCAAGGATGCGAGCCTTGAGAGATTCGCCGAAGCTGGGCCGGATGGCATAAAGGCAGTCGGGGAAGAGGCCGGACTTGCTGGGATCTTTGCTGTTGGTGTACTCGAAGGGGCCAATGTCCAGCTCGGTGCAGTCAGCGGTCAGGCCGGTCTCCAGGTGGGCGGCCAAGCGGGGGGCCAGATCTCGCCCGGTGGTGGTGGATCCCAGCAGGATGGTGTGGGGTGGTTGGGGCCAGCTTTTGATCAAGTCCGTGATCACCCGGCGGTAGGGCAAGGTGCGGTATTCGGCCAACTCGGGGTGATCGGCGATGAAGACTTGATCTGCCCCGTGACCGATCAGGATCGAGGGCAAATGGGCAATGTTGTGTCCAAGCACAAGAGCGCTCAAGGTGGCTCCCAGCTTATCGGCCAGCCGCCGCCCGGCCCCCAACAACTCTAAGCCAATGGGCTGCAATTCCCCATTCACCTGCTCCGCGAAGACCAATATCCGCTTGCGATCCATAAAACTGTGACTCCTAGGTTGAGATCGGGATTGAATCGGGTTGGGGTTGCGACGAGGTCAGCAGAGTCCTTCTGGGTCAACTTTTCACCGCAGCCAGCTGGCCTGGGGTCGATGATCAGACAGTGATGATTGAGGGGCGATGGGGGGCCGGTGGGGCGCAAGATGTAAAGATCTAGGAGGTTGCGGCGTAGCGGGAGAGGTCAACGGCCTGGGTCAGTTGGTTGACCAGTTGGGGGACGGATTGTCCCTGAAAGACCTGACAGTTGCCGCCAATTTCCCCCACTTTTTCGGTGGCAGCCACGATGGTTGGGGATCCCTTGAGACCGCAGCGCTCCGGGTCTGCCCCCACATCGTCCAAGTTGAGGATCTGGATTGCCTCGGCCCGTGCCATTTCATCCCGCATTAGCCGCTGCACCCGCTGCACACCCCGTAGAGTGGGGTAGGCCAAACGCCGAGCGGAATTGGCCACCGTAATCAAAACCGGCAGGGGTACCATTACGATTTGGGATCCCCCTTCGATGGCCCGCCGCGCCACCAGGATCCCATCCCGAATCTCGAAGGCTTCGCAATAGGTGACCTGAGGGATCCCCAACCGCTCCGCCAACTGCGGCCCCACCTGGGCCGTATCGCCGTCGGTGGTCTGGAGCCCGCAGAAGATCACATCGGGCCGGCCAGCATAGCGAACCGTCTGGGCCAGAGTATAGGCAGTGGCTAGGGTATCGGAAGCGGCCAAGCGGCGGTCGGTCATCAAAATACCCCGATCCACCCCGTGGGCAATGGCCTCGTAGAGCACCTCAATGGCCGGGGGTGGCCCCATTGTAATTGCCGTTACTCTCGCCCCGTGTTGCCGTTTGGTTTGCAGAGCTGCTTCCAGTGCATAGCGATCAAAAGGGTTTAACATCCGCTTGGCCTTGGCGCGATCGATCGTGCCGTCACTGTTGATGCCGGCCTTGGCGTTTTGATCGGGAACTTGCTTAATCAGAACAAAAGTTTCCAAGGGCCCAAACTTCCTAGCGACCCTCTTCAGATTAAAAGGGATCCCTGAGCACCACAAACTTATTCAGCTTTTTTTCGGGATCGGAAAAGCCACGCCGGCATTAAGCCCTCATAAGCTGCCTTTCCCAGCACATTGGTTTCCCAAGTTTAAGTAACCTTAAACAAAGTTTGAGATATTTCCTCACTGCTCTGGGTCGCTTGCGGTTCTCCCCTCAAGAGAAATTTGGGCTCCCTCCTGTGAACAGGACAAGCTTTGGGAATATCTCGCTTGGATGACAGAGCCAATCGCGACAGCGGGCCGTAGGCCTTTGAGCTACGTCTCTCACCGGTCATCGAGAAAAGTTGACCAGCTGGCAGGAAGGGCTAGCTGTCTGCAAAAGTCAACAGACAGAGGCCTCAAAGTTGGTACCGGATCATCCAGATCAGCCGATCATCCGCTCGGATTTTGGGGGAAGCAGGCTGTTGTCAAACACTTTCTTCAAAGGGGGCTTGCTAGACAAGCCAAAGCCATCCACCACCTGAGCAATTGAGGTTTCCATACGCGCGGGCACCACATCCCCCAAGCCAATTTCTCGCACCTCATCGGTAACAAACAGGCGCGGCATGGCCAGGGCGAGGCGCAATTTCTCAGTTGCCATATCCAGCACCTGCCCCTCGGCTTTGGCTTTGTCCAGAAGGGCCAACATGTTGCCATCGGTGTCGCGGATGGTGTCTTGCCAACCCTTAACATACGCCCGCAAAAAAGCTTTGAGCTGCTCCGGTTTTTCCTGCAGCAATTGCACACGAGTGATGAGCGCATTGCCGTACAGCTCAAGGCCATAGTCGTTGTAAAGGAAAGCCGTGATGTCCTCCAAGCTGACGCCGCCCCGCACCAGATTGGGCATGGCTGAGGTCATAAAGCCGCTGATGGCATCCACCCGACCTTGGATGAGGAAAGGTTCGCGCAACTGCGGCTCCATAGTTACCCACTCCACCGAGCCCGGATCGATGCCGACTTGCTTGGCAAAGACCGGCCAGAGCCGACGCGGCGCATCCCCTGCCGGTGCTCCTAGCTTCTTGCCCGCCAGTTGGGCCGGCTCCCCAATGCCCTTATCTTTCAAGGTGTAGATGCCAAAGGGAGAGCGATTGAAGTGGACATAGATCGCTACCAAGGGCACGTCCGGATTTTTGGCATTGAACTCGATCATAGAGTAGGGATCCCCTTCCCCCAGGTCGTACTGGCCAGCGGCAATCTTGGTGATGGAATCGGCGGAGCCATAGCCGCGCTCGTAGGTGACCTCCAGCCCCTCTTCGGCGAAGTAGCCCTTCAAGATCGCCGTTACAAGGGGGGTATCCATCGAAGAGGGCAACCAAGAGAGGGTAAACTTCAGGGGCGTCAGTCCCTGGGAAACCAGAAGCGGCCCGCGGCTCTGAGCCCTCGCCTTTAGCCCTCCAACGGCAACCCAAGAGGCAGCCGCAGCAGCAGACTGAATGAATTGGCGACGCGACGATTTCGGGATGGACATACTAGTAAACTCCACAGCAGCTGTCTCAGCAGAAATCCGCAAGCGGGAAGGCGAGCATTACCGCCAAACAACTTAGCAAAGCAGAGTTAAACTTTTGTATTCGGTGATACTTTGTACCCAAAAGCTTGGCCTAAAGCTCTGTCCCGTCAATTTGTCAGAGCCATCTTCGCAAAGCAGGCGAGCAAAAGCAAAGTCTGGCTGGGGGAGCATCTATTCTTTTGTCAGAGCCGGTTGGCTGTCGATATGATGATGCTTTTACTGCCCCAGGCATCCCTGGAACCTCTCTCGACGTCTGCCGACACGAACAGCCATGGCCACTCAACCCGTATCCACCTCGCTGATTCGGTTTCTCACCGCCGCCGTAGCCGAGAGCATTCGACGGGCCTCAGAGGCGGGGCAACTGGGATCCCTGGCCCCCCAGCAAGCCACAGCGATTGCCCCCGTGATCCAGATCCCCAGCGACCCTCGCTACGGCGATTACGCCTGTCCCACCCCCCTGGGCATGGCCAAAGCCTGTCGCATGGCACCGACACAGATTGCCCAAACCCTGCAGAGCCATCTGGATCTGCCGGACATCGAAACCCAGGTGGCGGGGGCCGGGTTTATCAACTTCCGGCTGGGGGATCCCTTTTTGGCCGAGCGCCTGCAGGAGCTGCTGCATCTGGGAGAACACTTCGGCAAAACAGCCACCCCCCATCCCGAGCGCATTCTGCTGGAGTTTGTCTCCGCCAACCCGACGGGGCCTTTGCATGTGGGCCATGGGCGTTGGGCTGCCGTCGGCTCCACAGTGGCCAACCTGCTGCGCTGGACGGGGCACCAGGTGGAGCGGGAGTTTTACATCAACGATGCCGGCAACCAAATGCGGCTCCTGGGCCAGTCCCTCGAGGTGCGGGTGCGGCAACTGCAGGGGGAAGACATCGCTTTGCCGGAAGATGCCTATCACGGCACCTACTTGATCGAGATGGCCCAACGTCTCTTGGAGCAGGTGAAAGCCGGGATCCGCCCTCTGCCCACCACCTTGGAGGAATATATTGATTTGGCCTACGGGGAAATGCTGGCCTGGCAGAAGCAAACTCTCCAGCAATTGCGCACCGAGTTCGATCACTGGTTCAGCGAACGCCGCCTGCACACCCCGGATCCCGAGACGGGCCTGAGCGCCATCCAACAGACTTTACAGGAGCTGGAAGAACGCGGCTTTCTCTACAGGGCCAAGGCTCCCCGGGGTGAGGATCCCAAGCCAGGGGCAGAAGAAGCCGTTTATTTCAAAACCCAAGAGTTCGGTGACGACAAGGATCGGGTGGTGCAAAAAGCCGATGGGTCTTTTACCTACCTGGCCGCCGATATTGCCTACCATCGGGATAAAGTGCAGCGAGGATATCACCGGCTGATCAACATTCTTGGCTCGGATCACCACGGCTATATCGGTCGTTTGAACGCAGCGGTAGGAGCTTTTAGCCCGGATGTCAAGCTGGAAATTTTAATTGGCCAATTCGTCAAACTGTTTAAAACTGACCCAGAAACCGGCGAGAAAACCGAAGTGCGCATGTCCAAGCGCACCGGCAACTTTGTCTCACTCAATGACCTGATCGAAGATCCAGAAATTGGCGTGGGGGTCGATGCAGCCCGCTGGTTTTTGCTTAGCAGCAGCATGGACAGCCCCATCAACTTCGATTTGGATTTGGCCGTCAAGCAAACTTTCGATAACCCGGTCGTGTATGTTCACTACAGCCATGCCCGCTGTTGCACTCTGCTGCGGCGGCTACAGGAAGAAGAAAAGGTTGAACTGACCAACAAAGTCCCTTTGACGGAGCAACAAAAACTGCCCTACAAAGAGCCAGAAGAGCGGGCCCTGCTGCTGCGCTTGTTGGCCTTGCCGGATGAGCTGATCGCCGCTGCCGAAGAGCGCGCTCCCCACAAGATCATCCGCTATGCAGAAGCCATCGCCGCCGATTTCAACAAGTTTTACGACAACTGCCGTATTTTGCCGCTCTTGAAAGAGGATCCCCTTTTGGCCCAAGCCCGCATCCAATTGGTGCAGGCCACGCAGCAGGTTTTGTTTAACGTCCTCACCGGCATTCTCGGCCTGAGCGCGCCGGAGTCTATGTGATTTACGAAGGAGTGCCGTAAGGCCCCCAGCTCACGCTCTGGGCGGAAGCCAGCTATAGCGGTCGCGAGTAGGTCAATTGCAATAAACCGTTCCACAACGCATAGTCATTTATCTCACCGTCAAGGTGAAACAAACGACCGGTTGCTTCCTGCTAAGGCCTCTGGCCCGCTAGCGCGATCAGTTGAAATAGATGGTAATAAAAACCACGACTGCTATCAGCCCCTTTGATTCCGGTAACGCCGATCCCCGTCTCGATGAGGGAGAGGAGATAGGGCTCAAGCGCCTAAGTTTCGACTCTGTGGGCGCGCAAGAGCAAGTTGGTTCCCAAGTCCTCTTGGGCTGCCCAAAAGGCGCAAATCCACCACGAAACCTCGTCTTGGCGATAAATGCCACAGGTGAAAGGATAAGGTTGCAAAATATTCGCCATCTGCGCTAAGGCCGGAACTTCCGCCATGTAGTCGGCCCACACTTGGGGATCCAAGGCTTCGTAGGTGAAATCGGAAGGAAAGAATGTGCAACTGGATTCCAGGCTGGGCCGGTTGGTCAGCAACAATTGAGCAGGATCTGAGGATTCACAGCCCAAGCGATCCCCGATCTGAAAGGTCAGTTGAAACAGGCGGTTAATCAGATCAAATTGCTCAGGGCTCATAAGTTCAGAATTCCTAACTTTCAGCTAGAAATCGCAGGAGCCCCGCACTGTACCCGTAGGGTCAGTGCCGGGAGGAATGCGGAAGTTATGATAGAACCATGACTCAAGTCCTGACCGTCTCCTGCAAGCTCAAGGTAGCCCAGTCGCAAGCCGCAAAGTTGGATGCGACAATGGATGCCTTTGTGCAGGCGTTGAACTGGGTCAACCAAAACACACCAGAAAAAGTAGTCAACGCAGTCAAACTCCAGTCCCTTTGCTATTACCAGATTCGCGCTCGGTTTGGCTTGTCCAGTAACTTGGCAAGGACTACGTCCCGCTTACGCGACCAGCAGGTCTGCAGACGGCTGGCCGGTGCCCGTAAAGTTGCCCGACAGAAAAACTGTCCGGTCAAAGCGTTCAAGAGAGGCTTTGCGACCTACGATGCCCGTATCTTTTCGTTCCGCGAGAAAGACTGGACGGTGTCGCTGACCACGGTGGAGGGTCGGGAGCGCTTTGAGCTGGCGATTGGCCGCTACCAGAGAGAACGGCTGGCGGGCTCCAATCCCAAATCTGCCACTCTGGTCAAGCGCAAAGACGGTTTCTACTCCATTCAAATCTGTGTGGAAACGGAGCCATCCCCACCGCAACGCACGGGCAGAGTGCTGGGGGTGGACTTTGGAAGGACAGATATTGCCCATACATCGGAAGGAGATCACTGGAATGGACAGCAGTTGAACAGAGTCCGCGACCGCTACTCCCGGTTGAGGGCGGTACTCCAACGCAAAGCCAGTAAGGGCACACGCAGTTCGCGGCGCAGATGCCGTCAACTGCTGCAACGGCTGTCTGGCAAGGAGAGGCGCTTTCAGGCGTGGGTCAATCATCGCATCTCCAAAGCTATTGTCTCTAGGGCAAAGGCGACAAACAGCGCTATCGCCCTGGAAGACCTGACAGGGATCCGGGAAAGGGTCAATCAACAGCCACGCAGCAAAACCGAAAGGCGCAGGGCCAACAGTTGGGCGTTCTACCAACTACGTCAGTTTCTGGAATACAAGGCGAGGGTTGCAGGGGTTTCTCTGGTTCTTGTGCCGCCCGCCTACACGTCGCAGACCTGTCACAAGTGTTTACACATCCATCCCGATCCTGCGCAATCCTACCGCAGTGGCAAGTCGTTCAAGTGTGGGCACTGTGGATGGGAAGGAGATGCGGATTTGAATGGTGCGAATGTGATTGCGCTCTTGGGGGCTGCCGTAAACCAGCCTAGAGGTCCGGGCTTGTTTTGTTCTCTGGTAGAGCAGAGCAGGCTCAGGGCTACTGAAAGCCCGCTCCGTACCGCTTAGCGGTCGGAGCCGGGTAGTTTACATTGGGATGGGCGTTAGAGTTGACAGGTGCGACGGCTGCGCTCCAGCTCCGGCTCGATCCAGGAGAGGGCGAAGTGACTCACACAGGGCAACTGCGGGAAGCGGCGGGCCAGCTCTGCTGTTTGGGTTTCCAGGCTGGGGCGTTGCCGCTGGGCTTGTCCCCATAGACCGGCAATGGCCGGGCAGACAAAGGTTTGGGGAGAGGCCACAGCCAGGACCTGCTCCACCTGCTGCGCCACACAGGAGCTATCCTCGCACTTGGCATAGGCCATTGGGTGCCATTCCATACCCGGATCAAAGCGGTCCCAGGGTTGCAGACGAGCGTCAAACCCTTCTCCTACTGCTTGGTTGCCTTCTGGGAAGAAGACAGCCCCCACCGGGATCCCCAGCCTCTGGGCGGGTTGGGCGGCCTGCTGTAGATAATCGAGAACGCCGTAGCGGGCAAACTCGACGCTTAGCTGCCAAAGCTGCTGCTGCCAACGTTCTTGGCGAACGGCGGCGCTGGGGGTGGGGGAAGGGGCAGGAGTTGGTGCTGCTGCCTCAGAACTGGAATCCGCCGGTTTCTCCAGACTCTCTGGTAAATCTTTTGCAGAGGAAAGCTGATCCCCCTGCCAATTCCTGCTGGCCATGTCTTGGGCAGCCCAGTCCAGTAACTCTGGGGAAAGCGCCCATTTCTCGGTCGGGCTGGGCCAGGGATCCCCTGGCTGCCGCCACCTGGGCTCTTCGGCATAGGTGGCATCCAACTGCTGCACATCCCTCACCGTCACGTAGCCCTGGCTCAAATAGCGCTCCAGCAGCGCCCGACCCGCCGGGTTTTCTGCCAAATTGAGGTAGGCTTTCCGAGCGGCCTCTCCGTGAATCCACAAGTCTCGGACGGTGGCTGCCACGCTGGATCCCCCTGAGCCACGCGGATAGCGAATGTAGTCGAAAAGGATCCCATCTGGCTGTCGCTGTAGGATGCGGCGGACTAACTCGGCAAAATCCCGCCGTGCCAGGGGATGAAAGGGATCCACAAATACCTCGCCAGGACTGCCCAGGTCTTCCGAAAGGGCTGTAGCGGGATCCAAGACGGTGGTGATGCCACGACCGTTGCGGGCCAGGGCCACCTGTCGATCGGGCCGTTGTCCGTAGCTGTAACCGAAATTGAGGGAAAACACCCAGGCATAGGCAGATAAGCCGCGGCGTCGTGCCGCCTTCAGAGCCAGATCCAACAAGTCGGCGTTGGGCTGTAAGCTGGGCCAGATCCCCCCTGCGCCATCCGGCAAAATGGAGCGACCATCGTAAAAGGTCTCGATAAAAACGCGGTTGTAGCCCAGGTTTACCACTTGGTCGAACACCTGATCCAACACGCCCGGATTGGCATCACAGGGATGCAGACGTACCCAGATAGCCTGGATCTGGGGCCAGCGTTGGCTGCGGCAGGCAATCAAGGCAGCGCCATGTTCGGCCAAAACTTGGGTGTACTCGGCCCAAGCAGCATTCGACTGGGCAGCCTGCTGGCGCAGTTGAGCCTTGCGCGCTACCTCCTCGGGCGGCTGTCGGCAGTAGGCGTCGAGCCGAGCGGCCAAGTGGGATCCCCTCTGTTCCGCACTGTCTACGGAACCAGAGCTGGGGAAAAGGGAATGGCCGGGCCACAAGAACTGAGCCTGGGCCGTGATTCCGGATCCCAGCAACATCAGCGCGCCCAGCACACCCGCAAGCCAGCGGCTCCCTTTGTTTTTTGGCAGTCTTAGCACTGATACATTCACGCTGAACTATCCTGAACATGGTTCAGGAAAGAAGCGATCGCATCCTGCCTATCTCCGTTCGCGTCAGCGGGACGGAGTCCAAACAGGAAGGCGGTATCCCGCAAAGCCCTGAGGAATACCCCCCGAGCGCTTTCCCCCTTCACTTCCCGGCAACCGTTGCGGTGGACTCAAGGATCAGGGGGAAACTTGGTCTACTATATCCCTCTCAATGACTTTTGCCAAACCGCCTAAAGCTCAGTAAATTCAGCAAAGTTCAGGGTTTTGGGGGTTAGAGGCATGCTCTCAACCTCCACGAGAATGTCTGCGATCGTACTCTTCTCCTGCCCAGAGAGCGGCTATTGAAAAAAAACAGCCGCCCGTGCCCACACCGGCGCAATCCCTTGGTCGATCTCTACCTTAAGTCCGAGTGGTAGGGGGTTGCTCTTCGGTTTTGCCCCTTCCGCCACTGTGACCGTTAGCCAGGCTCTCATGGGGATCTCGCCAAAAGGCATAGATTAGCGCTTATGATTTAGTAGTAAACCTTTAGCTTTTCTTGATTGTCCATGAAGGCCATTACCCTGCATCAACTGCAAATCTTCGAGGTTGCCGCCCGCCACCTGAGCTTTACCCGCGCTGCCGAAGAGCTCTACCTGACCCAACCCACGATTTCCATGCAGATCAAGCAATTGAGCAAAGCCGTGGGGTTACCGCTGTTTGAACAGGTGGGCAAGCGGCTGTATCTCACCGAAGCGGGGCAAGCTTTACACCAAACCTGCGAGAAGATTTTTGAACAATTGAATCAATTTGAGATGACCCTTGCCGACCTGAAGGGGTTAAAGCAGGGACGGCTGAGCATTGGAGTGGTCACCACTGCCAAATACTTTATTCCCCGTCTTCTGGGGCCATTTTGTCAGCAGTATCCCGGCATTGACGTAGCTCTTAAGGTGCTCAACCGCCAGCAGGTTTTGGAGCGGATGAGCAACAACATGGACGATCTCTACGTGATGGGGATGCCGCCAGAAGATCTGGACGTGGTGGCGCAACCTTTTCTGGAAAATCCTTTGGTGGTGATGGCCCCCATTCATCATCCCCTGGTGGGCCAAAAGCGGATCCCTCTGGCGCGCATTGCCCAAGAACCTTTTTTAGCCCGTGAACCCGGCTCCGGCACCCGCATGGCTGTAGAGCGGCTTTTTGAGAAGCATAACCTGAAACTCAACATCCGCATGGAGATAGGCAGCAGCGAAGCCATTCGCCAGGGCATTGTGGGTGGATTGGGCATTTCGGTTTTGTCTCAGCATGTGTTGGCCTTGGGGGGGTGGCAGCATCATCTGGCTATTTTGGATGTGGAAGAGTTTCCCATTCGGGGGTTCTGGTATTTGGTCTATTTGCGCTCTAAACGTCTTTCGGTGGTGGCCAAAGCTTTTGCCGACTTTCTTCTTTCCCAGGTTTCTCAAATGGAGCTGGACTTTGTGGCTAAAGAGCAGCACAAATCCAATTCAAATCCCAATCCAAATCCGCTTTCCGGCAAAGAGGCTGAAGCACAGCCGAGAGCTCTTGTCGCAACCCCCGGATCCCCTCAAAGTCGTGAGTGAACAATACTCGCAAAAACCCCAGGTAAGCCCGCGCCCACTCGTCTTCCGGATCCAGCTCGACGATCTGTTGAAAATGCAACTGAGCTGCTTCTGGTTGTAACAGCACCGCCAACATCAAGCCCAGTTGGTAGTGGCTCTGGATTTGCTGGCTCGGTTGGCCTTGGGCAGCAGCCTGTTGCCGTTCCCCCTCCAGCAGTTGCCGTACCAGGATGCGATCTGGATCCGTCAAAAAAGTCGGGTATTGCAGGGTTGTCCAGGCATTGAGGTAAAGGGAGAGGGCCTGCAGATCCCCAGCGGCAGCAGCTCTGGCCGCCTCGCGGAGAGGAAACAAGGGATCCGTTACAAGGGGGGATCCCTCCTTCGGGAAGCTCGACAGGGATCCTCTCCAGGATTGGTGTAGGGAATGGCGGATCCCTTTGGGCGACTGCCATTCCAGGTGGAGAAGGCCACCTCTTGGGAAGTCGGTTGTGGGCAGCGTCAAGATCTCTTCCACCAGCCAGCCGCCTGTTGAGTTGAGCTGCAGGCGATTCTGCCCCAGCACCCAGGCCCGCTTCTCCAAAACCCGTCCTTGCCCATCTTCCAGCCGCGCCCAAACCAGCGTCTGGGCCAAGTTCTGAGCTGGGCCTTGCCAGCGCAACTTCCAGGCCGGGATCCCCAGCTCCAACAGCGCCTCAACCTCCACCAGCTCCACCTCCTCAGCTTCAAGAGGCCACTCCTGTACCGTCACCTTTGAAAAGCGAGGGAAGTAAGTGTGCAGCCGACCCACCGTAGGCAACTCCACCGCCGGATCTTGTCGCCAGTCTGGGCTGCTGCGCAGGTGCTGCCGGATCTGCTCCTTAGTCGGGCCATAGGGGCCGATAATCCCCTGTTCCCCTTCGGCATCCACAAACCCATCCAGCAAGGAGAGCTCCAGCTCCGGCCAGGGGGTTTGCCCAGCAGCGCGGAATGTAACCGGCCAGCGCTGAAGAGCCGCCAAGTAGGTGAGGGTTTCGGAAGAGATCAGCTCTGTGTTGGGGAGAACCCCCAGCGTGGTGGTCAAGCCTGGCTGGATCAAGGATTGGATCCACTGCGTCAGCTCCTGTGTGGGGTGCTGCCCCTGCCAATGCATTTGGATCCCCTTCCACAGAGGAGCCACGCCTGGGGTGAGGGGCCGACCCAAATTGGCCAAGGCCAAGCAGCCCAGAACTAGCCCTGCACAGACTCCCCTTTGCAAAGCCCACGCACCCCGGCGTTCCTCCAACCACCGGCAAGCCTTTTGGATCCCGCCTGCTGATAACACGGCCAAGAGGGGCAGCAGGGGTAGGGTGAAGCGCACATCTTTGATATCCACCAGGGTGTAGAGAAGGTAGCCGGAACCGTAGGTGGCCCACAAGACTGCCTCTCGCCTGTCCAGGGATCCCCACCCGCTCAGCAACGGCAACCCACACAAAAAAGGGCTCATCTGCAGGGGCAAAAGGCGCAAGTAGGCAGTCCACCAGCACAGAGATCCCGCTGGGCAAGTGATGTAGTAGTGGGCAGTCTCGGCGTAAGCCCAGCCATTGCTGAGCACAAACAGCCAATTGGCCCCATACCAGGGCCAGCACAAAAGCAGCATCACACCCATCCCCAAGGCCAAGTGGGCCAGCCGCGCCGGCCAAGGGATCCCTTTCCGCCACCCCACCGCTTTCCCAGAGCGCCAGAGGGCCTGACCTGCAACTCCCACCAAAGGCAGCAGCAAAAACAGCACCCCTGTCCACTTGGTGAGCAGCACCGCCGCCACCCCCGCCCCCACCCCCACCGCCCCCCACCAGGAAGGCTTCTCCCCATAGGCCCACAGCGCCCAAAACGCCAGCGTCACCGCCACCACCAGCGGCAACTCCAACATGTACACGTGGGCCAAAGCCGTGATCCCCGGATAGAGGAGCACCAACGCCGCCGCCAGCCAGCCCACTTCCCAGGAGCGATAGACCCGCTGTCCCAGCCGCTGGGTTGCCAGAACCAGAACCCCCAGCAACACCAAGTTGAGCAACTGCCCGTCCGCCCGGCTGAAGGGATGCAGAGCCGCCAAGGGGATCCCCAGCCAATAGGCCAAAGGGGGGTAGCGCTGGTTCAAATGCAAAAACTGCTGCCCCCACAGCCCATCCCAGCGAAACCGCTGCAGGTGAAGCCCAAACGCCTGCGCCTGCAACAAATGCTGCGCCTCATCCCACGCCGGCGGCAAGGGATCCGTCCAATTCCAGATCACCAGCAGCAGCAGGGCCACCATCCCCAGCCCGGCCCACCACCGCAGGAAAGGGATCCCCGGCCTGTGGGGTCTCTCCGGCAATGTCTCTCTCTCCTCGTCTGTACCGTTCATGCTTTGAAAACAATCCGCAGAGATTCAGCAGACATTGGGATCCCTTGCAACTGCCACCTGGCCTTGCCCCCCAGAGCTAAACTCAACCTGTGTCATTCTCAGCGCTCCTCCCATAGACCGAGAGCTTCAGCATCCCATGATCGCTCCATCTGCCGGCCCAGAAGGGGTTTGGATCCTTGCGGATCAACTCCACCCCCAGCAATCCGCCCTCGCTTCCCTCTCGACCCTATCCCCAGACCGAGTTCCCGTCATTCTCATCGAATCTCACCGGTGGGCCAGCTCCCGCAACCACCACCAGCAGAAATTGGTGCTGGTCTGGTCGGCCATGCGCCACTTTGCCCAAGAACTGCAACAGCGGGGCTACCCAGTCACCTACGTGGAAGCCGACAGCTATGCCGAGCCCCTGCAAACCTGGGCCAAGCAGCATCAACTGCAGCAGATCCGCCTCATGCAGCCCGCCGATATTCCCGTCCGAGATGAAATAGAAAAGCTGAGATCCACCCTCCCCTGCCCCCTCTTGGTTGTGGAAAACAACCACTTCCTCTGGAGTACTCGTCAATTTATCGACTGGGCCTCAGGCCGCAAGCGCCTGCTTCTGGAAGACTTTTACCGCGAAGGGCGCAAACGCTTTCGCATTCTCATGGATGGCCCCAAGCCCCTGGGCGGGCGCTGGAACTACGACCGGGAGAACCGCCATCCCCCCAAACCGGGAATGCGCTATCCTCGGCCCCTCACCTTTTCCCCCGATGCCATTACCCAGGCTGTCATCGCAAAAGTTAGGCAACACTACGGCCATCACTTCGGATCCTTAGAAGGATTTGGCTGGGCCGTCACCCGCGCCCAAGCCCTGCAAGTGCTTGATCATTTCATTCACGAGCGCCTGCCCCACTTCGGCCCTTGGCAAGACGCCATGCAAACCGGGGAAGACTTCCTTTTCCACTCGCTGCTTTCTCCCTACCTCAACTTGGGCCTGCTCACCCCCCACGAAGTCATCGCTGCCGTCGAACAAGCCTACCATCGCGGCGGGATCCCCCTGCCCTCCGCCGAAGGCTTCATCCGCCAGATCCTGGGCTGGCGGGAGTACATGCGCGGCTTCTACGAATACCAAATGCCCAACGGCTATGCCCAGAACAACTTTTTTGGCCACCAGCGACCCCTGCCAGAGTTTTTTTGGACGGGCAAAACCGACATGGCCTGTCTGCAGCACACCCTGGATCAAATTCGCCGTCATGGTTATGCCCACCACATCCAGCGGCTAATGGTGCTCAGCAATTTCGCCCTCATCAGTGGCATTCAGCCCCAGGCAGTAGAAGCGTGGTTTCAGGATGTGTTTATCGACAGCTACGACTGGGTGATGCAGCCCAACGTCATCGGCATGGGCCTTTTTGCCGATGGGGGCATGCTCTCCACCAAACCCTATGCCGCCTCTGCTCAGTACATCCGCAAAATGAGTGACTACTGCCGCCATTGCCGC
The DNA here is from genome assembly GCF_054058915.1 of Thermostichus sp. MS-CIW-41. Taxonomy (NCBI): domain Bacteria; kingdom Bacillati; phylum Cyanobacteriota; class Cyanophyceae; order Thermostichales; family Thermostichaceae; genus Thermostichus; species Thermostichus sp. MS-CIW-41. The sequence continues at coordinate 3,369 of NZ_JBSSBO010000024.1, read as the reverse complement.
TACAATCCCAGCGAAAAGGTTGGCAAACAAGCCTGCCCCATCAATACGTTGTATTGGGACTTCCTGTTGCGTCAGCGATCCCTCTTAGCCCCCTTGGGCAGAATGAAATGGGTATTGATCCATTTGGATCGCATGGAACCGGAGCTGAAGGCCCAGATCCAGGCGCAAGCCGCTGCTTGGTGGGATCCCTTGCAATCTGCACTCGACGAACAGAGTCCATCTCATTTGCAATCTGTCTAAGCACCAGAAGATTAAGCATCCGGTAAAATTGAGGCACCCTCCTACCCACCTGTCGCTTTGTAAGGACTGCAAGCCATGAAATGTCCCCGCTGCAGCAAACAAGAAATCCGAGTTTTGGAATCTCGTTCGGCAGAAGGTGGCCAGAGTGTGCGGCGGCGGCGAGAATGCATGTCCTGTGGCTACCGCTTCACCACCTATGAGCGCATCGAGTTCATGCCCATCATGGTCATTAAACGGGATGGATCCCGCGAAAGTTTCAACCGCAACAAGATCCTGCAAGGGGTGATGCGTGCCTGCCAAAAAACCCCCGTCACCGTCAGACAGATGGAAGAGCTGGTCAATGAGATCGAAGAAAAACTGCAATTGGAAGATGCCCAAGAGGTAACCAGCCTGCGCATCGGCGAGATGGTGCTGGAGCGCCTGCAACACCTAAGTGAGGTGGCCTACGTGCGCTTTGCCTCCGTTTATCGCCAGTTTCAGGGTATAAAAGACTTTGTCAATGAGCTGGAACAGTTGGAACCACCTCTGCGACGGGATCTGGAGCGGCTGCTGCAGGACTCCTCTGCCTCAGATTCCGAATCTTCAGGCTCCCCGGACTTGGTGGGGGAGTATTCGTGACGTGGGAACGACAGCGCAAGCCGGCCCTCCCTGGAAGCAGCGGGGAAATGGCGCTTGTGGGCGGGAAAAATTGCTGTGAAGAGATCGCCCATTCCAAAGGCTTAGCGGTATGCTTGGGGTAGCAATCGCGGCTTACACTAAAGCTAGAGCTGCACGCCTTTAGATTGCCGGTGTTCAGCACTATCCTTGGAGATCCCTGATATCTTGGATCCCTCTGTGTCAAGCTGTCCCAGCCCCCTGTCCTTCCGAGTCGATCCCAATTTATGCAATACGGTTTTCGGGGTTCTAGCCCCTCTGGCGCTCGCAACAGCAACAGTAACCCCAGTGGCTTTCGCTCCCCTGCCGCAATGGAGACGGGGCCAGGGGTGGTGCCGATTCAGGTGTATCAACAAGTGGCCGAAGAGTTGGAGTCTGCCCGTCAGCAGGTAAGCCTGCTTTCCTCGGAAAACCAGCACCTGCGCGCTCTGCATCAGCAGTTGTCTGGAGAGCTCGCTGCCATCACCCGAGAGTTCCAGGGGCAATTGGGCCACACCCTGAAGCGCCTGCAGCAAATCAGCCTACGGCTTGCTGACGCAGATGGCCAGGCTGCCCAAGTTGCTGCAGCTTCTGAAGCCTCTTTCCAACAGAACAGCCCGACTGCCAATCCCGGCCAACCGGAAGCCCCTCCCAGCTACGATTTTTTGAATCGCCTCAAGCGCCGACAGGCCCGCAACGAGACCCCCTCCTTCTCATCCAACGGCTTTGCCCCGTCCTCCTTTGATTCCCTTCGCCACCCTTCCACCCACACCTCTGCCGAGCCCTACCCCCGCACTGGCTACCAGGTTCCTTCCCTGGACGAGTTGATGCAGGATAGGGGCGGCCCGGATCCCTATCTCGGCGAGGCAGACTCCTCAGCCTATTCCACTGGCATTTATCAGCGGGTACGGGAGCAACATCACGGATCCCAGGGCTCTGCCGTACTTTGGATGGCCGCTGCAGTCGTCTTAGTCATTGGATCGTTTGGGTTGGGATTTGTAGCCGTACAGCCGTTTTTGCGCAACAACCCACCGCCCGTGCAAGCACCCTGAGAGCTATTCACAGGATGCTCCAAAAGCCCGCTGGCGGGGTTAGGATGCCCCCAATGCGCTCCGCACCACTGACGAATGACCAGGGGTTATATCTGTGATCCAGGCTGTCGCTGCTCCTCTGACGCCTAACACATTCTTCGAGCATATGCCCGACGAGGGCCGCTTTGAGCTGTGCAATAGAGCATGACTCTAGTCAATAATAAGCTCAACTATACTGAAAATAATGTATAATATGTTCAGTACGGATTACTACCAGTTGATCTTTCTGTTTACTTTCGAGTCTGCCAACATGGTAGCCAAAGCAAAGCAGAAAATTGGTAGTAAGACGACACGGAAACTGCGCTTTGGGTATTCTACTCGAAGCTTTGCGGGATACCGCCATTCTGTTTGGAAACAAACAGAATGCCATCGCTGCATAGTTGAACAGTGATGTTCAGCAGTGTTCAGCGTAAATGTATCAGTCACGGTCAAAATGCAGCCCACAGGTTCTCACAAGCAGGTGGCGAGCTTTTTGGCATAGCGGTTAGCGGTGCCCACGCGCAAATCCAGCAAGATCAAATCCGCTTTTTTGCCCACCTCCAAGCTGCCGATTTCCCCTTCCAGACCCAGACAGGCGGCACTGCCTTGTGTAGCCATCCACAAAGCCTGTTGCGCCGGCAGAGCAGCTCCATCCCCCGATCCCAACCGCTGCAGAAACACCGCCAACCGCATCTCCTCGATTCGATTTCTTCAGCCCCCACATGCACACAGTGGGCGGCCAAGGTCTGAGCACTCAGGGATCCCCAGCGTTTCAAACACTGCACCGGGGTCAATCCATAGCGAGCCTGTAGAGTTTCCACTCCCCGGCGAGTTTCCGCCAAGTGGGTGTGCAGCCCCACTCCATACCTTTGGGCTAGAGCGGATCCCTGGACAAAACTCTCAGGATGGCCAGAATAAGGAGCATGGAACCTGACCCAGATGTAAATTTGCCCCTCCCCGCGTCCATGCCAAACCTGGATCAAAGCCTCCGTGTCCGCCAGGGATTCTCCCACTCCCCTCGGTTCGTCGATCACCTGTGGGCTGAGGATCCCTCGTAACCCCGACTGCAAGCTCACTGCTGCTGCTAGATGTCGATAGATGCCAAGAGTAACTACGGATAGGGATCGTGAAGTTGGATTACATCCCCCCCTCTCCCATGCCGTACACGAAGACCGCTCTGGCAGAACGAGCCAACTGGTGTAAAGCAGGTAACATGGCAAGCTAATGGTCGACAAAACTGTTACCTCACTAGCTTGCCTTCACCCAATGGTGTCAGCTTTCAGGTAGAGAGGCTTGACGGAAGCCACCCCCCCTATTGATTGGGTTCCTCTTGATTGGGTTAGGGTGGTGGGCCTGGCACCGAGCTAGGTTGCCAGCAGGTCGCCCTGCCAGTAGGTTCGCCGCTGATGCGTTTCACGTCCGAGTT
>NZ_JBSSBO010000023.1:0-43385 GCF_054058915.1 Thermostichus sp. MS-CIW-41 | reverse complement strand
TAAACAGAAAGATCAACTGGTAGTAATCCGTACTGAACATATTATACATTATTTTCAGTATAGTTGAGCTTATTATTGACTAGAGTCATGCTCCTTTGATCCCAGACGGGGATCCCTGCGCACCTACCTGAGCATCTTGGCTCGCTCTCGCTGTTTGGATCGGCTGCGCTCTTGGCGGAATCGACAGCGCTCCCTGGAACAGGGCAGAGTGGAATTGCAGGGTAGTCCTGCTGCGGATCCCACCTTGGAGCAGTTGGCCCAAGCGGAACGGGTGGCCGAGGTGCAAACGGCCTTGGCCGAGTTGTCCGAAAGTCAACGGCAAGTCTTAAAGATGGCCTATTACGAAGGCATGAGCCAAACGGAAATTGCCAAGCAACTGGATCTGCCTTTGGGAACGGTCAAAGCCAGAGCTCGGCGGGCTCTGCTGCGGCTGCGCGAGTTGTTGGGAGGCCCCTCATGAAAGCCGAATCTGTGTCTCCCGAAGAACTGCAACTGTGGCTGGCAGGCTATGTGCTGGGGGATCTCTCCCCGGAAGAGGCCGACCGGCTGGAGGCATTGCTCAAGCTGCGCCCGGAGCTGCACCGAGAACTGCAAGCGTTGCAACGGGCGTTGGAGACAGCCTACGGCGTGGAGGAAAAGCAACCTCCCCCCGCCCTGCGGGCTTCTCTGTTGCAGGCACATGCGGAGCAGGCAGCCCAACCGATGCGCACCCCCGCCTGGATTGCCAAGGGATCCCGTCTCTGGCAACGGGGCTTGGGGGCGGTGGCCGCAGGCTTGATCGTCGCTTTGGGGCTGGGGAACCTCTACCTGTGGCGCAGGCTGCAGCTAGCCCAGACGCAAGGGATCCCTGGCGAGGTGTTGACCTATGAATTGCAGCCGACTGCGGAGAACCTGGCCGGCTCGGTCAAGCTTGAGGTGGATCCCCAGCGCCTGCAAGGGCGATTGGTGGCCCAAGGGTTGCCGCCTTTGCCGGAAGGCCGGGTCTATGCCCTGTGGGTGGTGCTGGAACCGGAGGCGCCCTTTACCACCGATAGGGCGGGGGCCGTTCTCGTGGCAGCTTTTCCGGTGGATGAAACAGGAAATCGCCAACAGGAGCTGCGCCTACCGCCGGTGTTTGAATCTACAGAATGGGTGCGGGCTGTGGCCATTACCGAAGAGGATGGCAATCGTCCCCAAGAGCACCAGGGATCCCCCTTGTGGATTTCCGGCTAGGGAAAGCATCGGCAGGCCCATGGATTGGCGTGGCCTGATGGCGTAAATAGGCGATTATTATGCAGATTGATATCCACCCAGTCTTGTGACCCAGACAGAAAACCTTAAGATAAAAGTCGCCACCCCAGCGAAGAACTCGGAGGCTACCCCATGGGCGAAGCAAAGCGCCGTAAAACCCGCATCAGCCAAGATCCCGACCAAGAGCTGGTGTTTCCCAACCTCAAGGATATTCCCCTCACCAAAGGGCAAGCTCGCGCCATCTACAATTGGACAACCCGTGGCGCTTGGGCAGGCATCATTCTCCTGGCCATCATTTGGGTGGTGATCCGATTTGTAGGGCCTGCCTTCGGCTGGTGGCATCTGGTCGGCTAGCCGGCCGGATCCCCTTTAGCATCCTTTGGAGTTTCCGTCTATGCGCTCTTATCTGGCAGCCGCCATTCAAATGACCAGCATTCCCGATCTGGCCAGCAACTTGCAGCAGGCGGAAGAGTGGATCGACTTTGCAGTGCGCCAGGGATGCGAGCTGGTGACGCTACCAGAAAACTTTGCCTTCATGGGGCCGGAAGCCGAGAAAGCCCGCCTTGCTCCTGAGATTGCGGAGCGGGCGGAGGAGTTTTTGGCCAAGATGGCCCAGCGTTACCAAGTATTTATTTTGGGAGGAGGGTATCCTGTGCCGGACGGGCAGGGCAAAGTTTACAATACCGCTGCCCTCTACAGCCCTGACGGCAAAGAGCTGGCCCGCTATCGCAAAATCCACCTGTTCGATGTCAATCTGCCCGACGGCAATACCTACCGCGAGTCGAACACGGTGGTCAGCGGAGATGAGGTGGTCACCTGCGAGCAAGAGCAACTGGGGAACCTCGGTTTGTCGGTCTGCTACGACGTACGCTTTCCAGAGCTGTACCGATCCCTGGTGGATCACGGAGCCCAGATTTTGCTCATCCCTGCCGCCTTCACGGCCTACACGGGTCGGGATCACTGGCAGGTTTTGCTGCAATGCCGGGCCATTGAGAACACCTGTTACGTGATAGCCCCCGCCCAGGTGGGCACCCACTACGAGCGGCGGCAATGTCATGGCCATGCCATGATCGTGGACCCCTGGGGGACTATCTTGGCGGATGCGGGTGGCGAAAAACCGGGGGTGGCCATTGCTGAAATTAACCCAGAGCGTTTCCAGTTGGTCAGGCGGCAGATGCCTTCCCTACAACACCGTCGGCTGGCCTGCACCGTCACCCGCTAGGGATCCGCTATGCCATCCCCTTGGCCTGCGCTGATTCTCTACAGCAAGCCCGGCTGCCACCTGTGCGAAGGCTTGGCCGATAAGTTGTGGCAAATCCCTGAGATCACCCTGTTGGAAATCCGCGACATCACCTCCAACCCGAGTTGGTGGGAGCAATACCAACTGGAAGTTCCCGTGCTCACCCTGGCAGGGGATCCCGAGCGACCTTTGCCACGTCCTTCCCCTCGGCTGACGGTGAGCCAGTTGCGGGCTTGGCTTGAGAAACAGCTCCGTTGAATTTCTCCTGCTGCTGCCGGAGCTTTCTCTGCCATGCCTATGGAGAGAGCAGCGATTCGCTGCGGGCGGTGTAGCCGGCTTGACGCAGGGCTTCAACGGCGGCTTGGGCATTGTTAACCCAAAATTGGGATCCCATTCTCACCCAAAGGGTATGGGGATGGGCGGTGATGGCAGCCACGACAGGAATGCGATTTTCTTCTTTAATTTCCGAGCGTTGGCGAGCGATTAGCGTCTGTAAACGGTATCGATCCTCCAGTGTCCCAGCAGAGTCGAGAGGGATCTCCACCGTTACCCAACTAACAGATTCAATCGGTTGTAAATCTTCCACAATCAGTTGCACCTGTTCATCCCGCTGATCCACTTTGGCCCAAACCAATAGCCGTTGATCCACCTCCAGGCAACCGCGCAAACGTTCATAGGTTTTGGGGAAGATCACTGCTTCACAACTGCCGGTGAGATCTTCCAGTTGCAAAATGGCCATGCGATCCCCTTTCTTGGTTGTGACATTTTTAATGGCAGTCACCAGGGCGAGAACGCCCACAGAGGCATCGGCTGCGCAGCCGCCCAAGTCAGCTAGGTTTACAGGGGCCAGCAGCCGCGCTTGCTCCTGAATGCGCCGCAGCGGATGATCCGAGACATAAAACCCCAGCAGCTCCCGTTCTAGCCTCAACTTTTCCTGGGGTGGAAAATCTTCAGTAGCCGGCCCACGCGGAGCCTCCACAAATCCATTGCCGGCGCTGCTATTGCTCCCCAGTAGATCGAACAAGCTGGCTTGGCCGATGGCTTTGGACTTGGCTCGCTGCGCTGCCCAACTGAGGATGGGATCCAAATCGGCAATTAGTTGTTTACGATTTCCAGAAATACAATCAAAAGCGCCCGCACAAATCAGGGCCTCCAGGGCACGACGGTTAACAATGCGCAGATCCACCCGCTGGCAAAAATCCGCCAGAGAGGTGAAGGGGCCATCAGCTTGACGGGCAGTCAAAATGTTTTGAATGGCCCCCTCCCCTACATTCTTCACTGCCCCCAGACCAAACAAAATGCTGGATCCCTGGGGAGTAAAGTCCATTCCAGAACGGTTGATATCCGGCGGCTGAATTTGGATCCCAATTGACAAGCAATAGGTAATGTAGCGCTGTACCTTGTCCTGATCTCCCCCCACAGAAGAGAGCAAGGCTGCCATATATTCCGTTGGGTAATTGGCCTTGAGGTAAGCTGTTTGAAAAGTAATCAACCCATAGGCAGTAGAATGCGATTTATTGAAGCAATACTCGGCAAAAGCAACCATTTGATCAAACAATTCTGTGGCAACTTCTTGGCTTACACCCCGCTTGGCTGCCCCCTGCACAAATTGCTCGCGGTGTTTCTCCATCTCGGAGACTTTCTTTTTCCCCATCGCTCGCCGCAGCAGATCGGCTTGGCCTAAGGTGTATCCGGCCATGTCTTGGGCAATGCGCATGATCTGTTCCTGGTAGAGGATGGCCCCGTAGGTATCCTGAAGAATGGGCTTGAGGAGTTCGTGGGCATAGGTTACCGGTTTGCGACCGTGCTTGCGATCGATAAAGTCGGGGATCATGCCCGTATCCAATGGGCCTGGCCGGTACAAGGCCAATACTGAGGAAATATCTTCTAAGTTGGAAGGTTTGAGCTCCCGCACCACCTGCTTCATGCCAGAAGATTCCAGTTGGAAGATCCCTTCCAGCTCTCCCTTTTCCAAAAGCTGGTAGGTTTTCTTGTCGTCTAGGGGTAGGTTATCCAGATCTATATTGACGCCATTGTGTTCTCGGATCAGTTCCACTGCCCGCTGAATCATCGTCAGGTTGCGCAGACCCAAAAAGTCCATCTTCAGCAAGCCCAAAGACTCGATATCTTCCATCGAGTACTGGGTGATAATTTGGCCTTCATTGTTGTACTGCAGAGGCACGATCTCATCTAAGGGATCCTTAGCAATCACCACACCGGCAGCGTGAACCCCGAAGGTTTTGTTGGTGCCCTCCAACAAACGTGCCAGCTCGATCCAGCGGTGGGTGGTTGGGTCTTTCTCGTATTTTTCTTTGAACTCTGGAGCGGGAGTATCCTCGCCAATCATCTCTTCCAATTTTGCGGGCTTGCCTCGGGATACCGGGATCAATTTCGCCATTTTGTCGGCTTCTGAGTAGGGAATGTCTAAGACTCGACCGACATCTTTGAGAATGGCTTTAGAGGTCATGCGGTTAAAGGTGATGATCTGGGCGACTCGCTCTTGGCCGTATTTGCGGGTCACATAGTCGATCAGCTCTCCCCGCCGCTCGATGCAAAAATCCGTATCGATATCCGGCATCGATTGACGTTCTGGATTGAGAAATCGCTCAAACAGTAGGCCGTATTTAACCGGGTCAATGTTGGTAATTTGTAGGGCATAGGCCACCAGGGATCCTGCTGCCGAGCCTCGCCCCGGCCCCACCGGGATCCCCTGCTCGCGGGCATAGCGAACGTAGTCCCAGACCACCAGGAAATAGCTGGAGAAGCCCTTTTGTTGGATGATGTTCAGCTCAAAGCGCAGGCGCTCCTGGTAGTTTTGGGGGATCTGATCCGGCTGAGCAACACCGCAGCGCTTCGCCAGCCCCTGCCAGGCCAATTCTGTGAGATAGCTATCGGCAGAATGGCCCGGTGGAACCGGGTAGTCGGGCATGCGCATTTCCCCAAATAGGTCATAGCCCTCGATCTTTTCCAGCACCTTCAGGGTGTTGGCGATGGCCTCGTCAATCACCTCCTGTTCCAAATGGTCACGGCAGAGACGGCGCATCTCTTCTGGGCTTTTCAGGTATTCGGTTCCGGTGTAGCGAAGGCGATTTTTTTCAGTAAGGGATTTGCCTGTTTGAATGCAGAGCAGCGCATCGTGGGCCTCTACATCCCAGCAGGAAATAAAATGGCTATCGTTGGTGAGGATGATCGGGATCCCCAATTCGCGGGCGATGCGCACCAACTGCACATTGACAAAGCGATCTTCTTGATAACCGTGATCCTGAATCTCGATGTAATAATCATCCCCAAACTGCTCTTGGTACCAAGCGGCAACTTCACGGGCAATTTCTGGCCGCCGCTGCAAAATAGCTTGAGGCACTTCTCCTGCCAAGCAGCCGCTGGTGACGATCAGCCCTTCTTTGTATTGCACCAAATACTCTTTGTTGATGCAGGGGCGAGAGAAAATCCCTTTCCCTTGAATGCCATGTAGATGGGAAATGGTGGTTAGCTTCACTAAGTTTTTGTAGCCCTGGGTGTTTTTGGCCAGAACCACCTGGTGATACTTGGGGTACTTGCGGCTTTTGTCGCGGATATCGCCGTTGATTACATACATTTCATTGCCGATGATTGGAGTAATCCCTTTGCTTTTACACAGTTTCACCAGCTCTAACGCCCCATACATGACACCGTGATCCGTCAGGGCCAGCCCCGGCAAACCCATAGCCACCACCTGCTCGATCAGACGCGGCAATTGGCTGGCGCCATCCAAGAGGCTGTATTCGCTGTGGAGATGCAAAGGAACAAAAGACATGGCAACGCTATGGATAGTGGGATCCCTTTAACCTTAACTCAGCGTGTCCATTTCTCGACTGCCTGCAGATGCCGCTACAGTAAAGTCAGCTGATGTTTTTTCCCTTTTCTTGAATCTATGGATGCTCCCATTCGCCTCACCCAGTACTCCCACGGCGGTGGCTGCGGCTGTAAAATTGCCCCGGCCCTGCTGCAACAAATTCTTAAGGATGTGCCCCTGCTATCCCCAAATCCGGCTTTGTTGGTGGGAGCTGAAACCAGCGATGATGCGGCTGTCTATCAACTAAACGACCACCAAGCCCTAATTTTGACCACCGACTTCTTCATGCCGATTGTGGATGAGCCGGTGGATTTTGGTCGGATCGCGGCGACCAATGCCCTTTCCGATGTCTACGCGATGGGGGGCACTCCCATTCTGGCTTTGGCAGTTTTGGGCATGCCGGTCAATACCCTGCCGATGCAGGCCATCCAAGGGATCATGGCCGGAGGGATCCAGGTTTGCCAAGAAGCCGGGATCCCTTTGGCAGGGGGGCACTCCATCGATTCGCCGGAGCCCATCTTCGGCTTGGTGGCAGCAGGTTTGGCCCATCCACACCACATTCGCCGCAATGCCACGGCCCAAGCCGGGGACGATCTGATCCTGACCAAGCCGCTGGGGATCGGGGTGATGACCACCGCTCTGAAAAAGGGTCAGCTCAGTGCGGCAGGCTACGCGGAAGTTTTGCAGGTGATGACCCAGCTGAATCGCATCGGCTCGCAACTGGCTCGGCGACCGCAAGTTCACGCCATGACGGATGTAACAGGGTTTGGCCTGGTGGGACACTTGCTGGAAGTCTGTCGCGGCTCCGGGGTGGGGGCCAGTTTGGATCTGGCTTCCATTCCGTTTTTGGCAGAAGCGCTCTCGCTGGCAGAAGCGGGGATCTTCCCAGGGGCGGCTCGTCGCAATTGGCAGGGCTATGAGGAGGTACAGGCAGAATCCCTGCCCGAGTGGCAGCAACTGCTGCTGGCAGATCCCCAAACCAGCGGGGGCTTGCTGGTGGCGGTGGATCCCGGCTACACCTCAGACCTCTTGCAAGAGCTGCACAGTGCCGGCTACCCCTACGCCCGTCGCATTGGCCGATGCCAAGCTGGAGACACCAGAATCCATGTTACCGGCAAGATCAGCCTCAGCCCAGCGGCAGCCTGAAGAAGACCCTCTGGCAATACTCACCATGCAAAGTCTCATGCAAAGTCTCGATAGAGGGCTCAGTATGAAGATTGCGTCAAGCAGCTCTGAGAAAGTTAAAGATACCATGTAAGGCAAGGGAAGGTTAGGATATCCTGAGATCTATGAGCGAGCTTCCCCCCAGCCGTAGTCTGGTTCAGCGAGTTGAGCCTGGCCAGCTGATTCGAACCCTCAGCAGTGGGCAATTGCTGATGGTGGATCCCCAGCGGCACAACGCCCTGATCATCTGCAAGACGTTTCATGCTGAGTTTGCCGGGCCGGGTGCTGCGGTGGGGGGGCCATTGGATGTGGAGTCCGGCGGCGTTGTCCCCATTGGGGATGTGGTTTTGCTGCATCCGCAAGACCACCAAGAGCGGCAAAGTGCCTATGCCAAGCGGCTGCACTGGATGCGTTGGCTGCAGCAAATCACCGATAATCCTCTGCCGGCGCAACGGGCGCGGATTTTGCTCTTTAGCTTAGAGGAATTTTTCTCTGCGGATTTGGTCAGCCAATTGCCAGATGACATTTTGGCACGGCTGGTGGGGGTGCTGCCCCAGACGGTTGCTGCGGTGCGGATGGAGATGATGGCCCGCTATAGCCCCAGCTATTCCTTGGCAGGCTGAGCTTGTCTTGGACTGGGGAAGGGACTCGTCCTGCTGATGGGAATCGGTGACAGGCTGCCGGCCCTCACCTCTAGCCCCTCTCTGCAACTGGAACAAGACACGATCAGCTACACTGCTGGCATTTGGTTCAACTGGACTCGACTGGAATCTCTGCCTTATGCAGTGGTGGAAACGGCTTCGCCGCAATCGATGGGCCCAAGCAGGAGCCTACATTCTTCTTGTTTTCTACGCCTGCGCCATTTTTGCCGAGTTCGTTGCCCCCTACAGCCCACTGGAATCTCAACCGGGGGGATCCCTTCTGCCGCCCACCGCCATTCACTTTTGGGATGAATCGGGCGCTTGGATTGGGCCCCACGTTTATCCAACCCGCCAGGGGCCAGTGGATCTAGAAACGGGAGAACGCCCGCTCTTGGTGGATACCAGCCGTCCAGCCGGGATCCGCTTGTTTGTGGCCGGTACTCCCTACCGTTGGTTGGGGTTGATCCCCTCCAATCGGCATCTGTTCGGCACCGTCCCGCTGCGGCCTGTTGCAGAAGAGGGACAGGTGGGATCCCCAATCAGCGAAGAGCCACCTGTGGCACGGCTGCACCTGCTGGGCACAGATGATCAAGGTCGGGACTATTTCAGTCGCTTGGTCTATGGCGGGCGCGTCAGCCTGTTTATCGGCTTGGTGGGCATTGGCATCTCTTTCCCCATTGGCCTGCTGGTGGGAGCCATATCCGGCTACTTTGGGGGCTGGGTGGATACGCTCCTGATGCGATTGGCCGAGGTGTTGATGTCGATTCCGACGCTGTATCTGCTGGTGTCGCTGGCAGCGGTGTTGCAGGTGAATCCGCTGACCGGGGTGCCCTTCAGCAATGCCGAGCGCTTCTTGGTGATTGTGGTGATCCTCTCTTTTGTCGGTTGGGCGGGCCTAGCCAGGGTGATTCGTGGGCAGGTGCTGTCCTTGCGAGAGCGGGACTTTGTGCAGGCAGCGCGGGTGGCCGGGGCGGGATCCCTGTATCTGCTGGTGCGGCATATTTTGCCCCAGACAGCCACTTATGTGGTGATCTCGGCAACCTTGGCGGTGCCCGGCTACATTGCGGCAGAGTCGGTGCTGAGCCTCATCGGGTTGGGGATCCAACAGCCGGATGCCTCTTGGGGCAACATGCTCTCGCTGGCCACCAACGCTTCGGTGATCATCCTACAGCCCTGGCTGGTGCTGGCCCCCACTTTGATGGTGGTGCTGACCTCTCTATCCTTTAACCTGCTGGGGGATGGTTTGCGGGACGCCCTCGATCCTCGGGAAGGGTGAGCTGCTTCCCCATTGCGCCGAGTGAGGGGAATGGAGTGGCCTGCAAATCACCGCTTTCCGTCGGGATAGAGCCGGTTTAGACCCTTGCGAGCCTTAGCATGGACATCCAGGGTGGCATCCATTTTCAGGATCTGCCGGTAAACTTGCTCGGCACGAGCCACTTCCCCTTCCTGTTCCAACTTTTGTCCTAGCTTGAGCAAGTTTTGGGCTGAGAGATCTGCCCAAGGATTCTGTTCGGCTGTTGGCTCCTGCAGTTGCCGCAGCTCTTCTAGGCGCTCTTGCACCATCGGTCGTAACAGCCAAGAGTCATCCAGATCCAAAACCTCTCGGTAGTAGCGCTGGGCCTCTTTAAAGTTCTTTTGCTCGTCGTAGGCTTCCGCCAGTTGTAGCGCCAGTTCCGCTGTGGGCTGATCCTTAAACTGGCGATGCAGTTGGTTCAGTCGCCGCACAAAGGGGGATCCCTGCTGCGGGTTTTTCAAATCCGGGGCGTGCTGAACCGGCAGATAGTCGTCCCTCTCCGCCGATGGTTGAGGGGAAGGGGCAGGCTCTGCAGCTTGAGGTCGAAGGGGCGCTTGGCGGCTGATACTTTTGGGATCGATGGGGGTGGGCTTGTAAACCCAAATTGGCTGATCCGGAGGAGATGCGGGTGGGGTTGGGCGTGGGATCGGCTGCGGCAAGGGAATGGTCTTGCGATCCGGCGGTTCAGGAGATGGCTGCTTCAGCTCCTCAAGGGTGCCGGGAGGTTTGGGGGCCTGAAATTGAATCGCTTTGGGAGTCTCCCTGCGCTCTTGGGCCAATTCTCGGTACAGAGCGGCCAATTGAAGGTAACCCGCCTCCTCGTAGGCGGTGGCCAGCCAACGGGCATTCTCTGGGCTGGGATCCGCACGATAAGCTCGCCGGAGCAACTGCAAAGCAGTGCCGTAGTTGCGCTCTCGAATGGCTGCCCGTCCCAAACTCGCTGAGCTGACCCCGATGGTATCGCTGGCCATAGTCCCCCATCTATCTTGGCGCCGACAATAGAGCTAAGAGTCAAGGCTGAGCTGCTGATAATTCAGGTTTTCCAAGCCAGCCACGTGGGTTGACGCTTGCTTAATATAACTGGATTCCTTGGCCATAGCATACCCTCACCAGCCGGGATGTTATCTGCTCGGACAGCTCCCTCTTGTTGAGATCTCTCGCTTTATATCAATTCAATGTCGATATTGAGGGTGGGATTGGATTGAGATCTGGATGCCAAGTTAACTTTCGGGCTAGCTTGTAGTCAGAGCTTCAGCAGCAACAGGTTCTGACGCCAACATGATCCAAGACTTTCGAGAGCGGTACCCCATGGGCAGCTTGCTCACCGATCTGTTGCGGGTGGAAGAAGGGATCTACATTGTCAGAGCCCAGGTGGTGGTGAACAACACGGTTTTGGGCAGTGGCATGGCTGGCTCGAACACCGTCGAAGAGGCGGAAGATGCTGCCTTGAAGCGCGCCCTCCACCACGCAGGATTTGGTCGCCCCACTTCCTCTTTGAGTTTGGGCATGGATTCTGCTGCCGCCAGGGTGCCTTATCTGCCAACTCCTGAGTTGGCCAACGGACACGCTCAGTCTTCCCCTGCTTCTCCAGCCCCCGAGTCGATAGGGATCCCTGCAAAGCCAAGTTCCCCAGAGCTGCCCGGTCTAAGTGAGCCGGCGGCCTATGGGGATGACCTATCGGACATCATTGCCCAAACGGATGTGGAGATGCAGCGCATTGGCTGGGGCCGCAAGGAAGGACAAGAGTTTTTGGAACGTCGCTTTCAGAAGAAATCTCGCCACCAACTCAGCGACGCCGAGCTGCGGGAGTTTTTGCGCTACCTAAAACAGCAGCCCTCCCGCCTCAGCAGCGAACCCCGCTTTTGAAGTCTTCTCGGCCTTGCCGCCAAGATCTCGGGATCTGGAGATCTGGCAACTCCTATCTTCCAACTAGGGTTGTTCCGAGCCCGTTCAAGTAGCCTCTGACCCTTGCCCCCGGCCCCTCTGGAAGGGGGAGTTGGGAATCAAGCCAGCCAACCGTTTTACTGCTAGTTGGCTGCTACTTGGAATAAGCCCGTTCTACCGTCGGTGTCTTGCTGCTGCTGAAGCTAGGGCGCACCTACAATCACGCTGGTGTCTTCCATTTGCTTCACGACCGTTTCTCCCCCTTCCGAGAGCACAACCCGTCGCTCTGGCACCGATACTCCGGCCACCTTGGCAGTTTGGTAGTTTTGACCGGCCTGCACCACAGCGGGAATGACACCTGGGCCAGAAACCAGAGCAAAGGACTCGCCGCCAATCTGTATCATCCCGGAAACCTGTACACTGCGGGCAAAGGCAGCCGGGTCGGGGGTAGGCGTTGGGATCGGGGTAGCCACGGCTACAGGGGCGCCATTGCCGTCGCCAGGAGGGGGCAAAACCGGAGGTGGAGGCAGGGGCGGCAGGACAATCTGCGGTTCAGGAGCACGCACGTTTTGAGGCACAAAGGGATCCACACGGCCAGCCCCACTCAAGGCCCGCTGGGTTTCCTGCTCTCGATCCACTGGCGGGATCAGGCTAGAGGCAGCTTGGGTAGCCTGCAGAAGGGAGGGCACCGGCGGCGGGGGTTGATCGGGGGCGGTCTGGCCAAAGCCGGCAGGCAAGTTCACCGTTTGTTGCCGGGCGAGAGCTTGCATCTGGCTGGCTCCGCGGGCCATGGTGGCGCTCATATCCTGTTCCCAAGTCCCTGCAGCATTCAGCCGCATGATCACAGGGCTGGTTCCCCCCCGAGACTCCACCCAAATTTCCGCTTCTGTGTCGCTCAATCGCCGCGAGCTGAGGATCCGGGATCCCGGAGGCAAGAGGGGCCGAAGCGCCAGTTCGGCCTCAGGAACAGCCTGTTCGTTGGCCAGAGCCGGGAACCAACGGGGGGCCAAAAACGCAACGCCCCCTGCCAACAGCAGGCCGGCTACAAGAAAGCAGGACAATGGGCGAGCAGGCAGCGATTTCAGCATAGAGACCACCGGGAGAGAGCATGACTCTAGTCAATAATAAGCTCAACTATACTGAAAATAATGTATAAAAATAATGTATAATATGTTCAGTACGGATTACTACCAGTTGATCTTTCTGTTTACTTTCGAGTCTGCCAACATGGTAGCCAAAGCAAAGCAGAAAATTGGTAGTAAGACGACACGGAAACTGCGCTTTGGGTATTCTACTCAAAGCTTTGCGGGATACCGCCATTCTGTTTGGAAACAAACAGAATGCTATCGCTGCATAGTTGAACAGTGATGTTCAGCAGTGTTCAGCGTAAATGTATCAGCCTCGTATCCTCTCCACCAAAATATCCAAAATCTTCGTGATGGGGCCAAGTCAACCTGCTTTTCTCGACAACAGTGCTAGGATTTGTCGATCGAAACAGTGGCACCATGTCCCCAGAGATCCCGACCGGGCCAGACAAAGACGGCCTCTGTCCAAGCGCAGCCTCGTTTGCCATACTGAAGAAAGATTGTAAATATTTGTTAACGCCATGACTGTCTCTGCTTTGGATCCCGCCAACCCCGCCCGTTTACAGGAGATCGCTCAACGCTTGCGCAGCCCGCGTTCTGCAGACCGGATGGTGGCCTTGGCCCAGTTGCGGGATGTGCCGGCAGAGCAGGCGGTGCCGCTGATTTTGCAGGTCATCGACGATGAGAACCTGCAGGTGCGCTCTTTTGCCGTCTTTGCCCTGGGGATCAAGCAAACGGACGCCTGTCTGCCCAAATTGCTGGAAATCCTCACCCAAGACCCGGATTATGGCATTCGCGCCGACGCGGCAGGTGCCCTGGGCTACTTGGAAGATCCGCGGGCTTTTGAAGCTTTAGTGCGTGCTTTCTACGAGGATGTAGAATGGCTGGTGCGCTTCAGTGCCGCGGTGGCCTTGGGGAACTTGAAGGATCCGCGGGCTTACGACGTGCTGCTGCGGGCGTTGGAGGGGCCAGAAGAGCTGCTACAACAGGCGGCCATCGCAGCTTTGGGAGAACTGGGGGATCCGCGGGCCCTGGATCACATCCTGCGGTTTGCCCAATCGGAAGACTGGCTGGTGCGGCAGCGGCTGGCCCAAGCGCTGGGCAATTTGCCTTCCCCCAAGAGCGTTTCTGCTCTCAACTACCTGGCCAGGGATCCCCACGATAGCGTTGCGGCGGCGGCTCTGGATTCGCTGCGGCGCTTGCGGCAAAGGGGCATCTCAGAAACCACCCCTGAGAAGGGATCCGGGCCAGCCAACCCTGAGGAAGGCTAAAGTAAAGATCCCGGCTCAGCTTGTTCCGGGTTCCCCAATCCCCAGAGCATGACTCTAGTCAATAATAAGCTCAACTATACTGAAAATAATGTATAATATGTTCAGTACGGATTACTACCAGTTGATCTTTCTGTTTACTTTCGAGTCTGCCAACATGGTAGCCAAAGCAAAGCAGAAAATTGGTAGTAAGACGACACGGAAGCTGCGCTTTGGGTATTCTACTCAAAGCTTTGCGGGATACCGCCATTCTGTTTGGACTCCGTCCCGCTAACGCGAATGGAAACAAACAGAATGCCATCGCTGGATAGTTGAACAGTGATGTTCAGCAGTGTTCAGCGTAAATGTATCAGGCCTTCTCTGTTTCCGGCTGAGCCTTTCTTTTCCTAGGATCCCTTGTCTCAATGGTTATCAGCCCCCACTCATCGGTTTCACCTGTTGCATCCCCGTCGCGGCCCCGCATTGTGGCGGCCCTTTCTGGGGGTGTGGATAGCTCTACGGTGGCGGCCCTTTTGCAGGAACAGGGCTACGCCGTGGAGGGGGTCACCCTCTGGCTCATGAGGGGGAAGGGCCAGTGCTGCACCGAAGGCTTGGTGGATGCGGCAGCTGTTTGTGAGCAGCTGGGGATCCCGCACCATGTGGTGGATAGCCGCGAGCTGTTCCAGGCCAACATTGTGGACTATCTGGTGGCCGGCTATGCGGAGGGCATTACCCCTCTACCCTGCTCCCAATGCAACAAAACGGTGAAGTTCGGCCCGTTGCTGGCCTATGCCCGCGAAAAGCTGGGCATCTCCCAGATTGCCACCGGCCACTACGCACGGGTGCGCTTGGACACCGAATCGGGGCGCTATCAACTGCTGCGGGCGGTGGATCGGCAAAAGGATCAGTCCTATTTCCTCTACGACCTCAGCCAAGAGCACCTAGCCCATAGCCTCTTCCCCTTGGGCGAGTACACCAAGGCCCAAACCCGCCAGTTGGCCGCCCGCTATGGGCTGGTTACAGCCGATAAGCCCGAAAGCCAGGATCTCTGCTTGATTGAAACCTATGGCTCGATGCGGAGCTTTTTGGATCAGTACCTTGGGCAAAGGCCAGGGGAAATCGTCGATACCCAGGGGCGAGTGCTGGGATCCCATGAGGGCATCCACCACTACACGGTGGGCCAGCGCAAGGGGTTGGGGATTGCCTCTTCCCGTCCGCTTTACGTGGTGCGCATCGATGCGGCCATGAACCGCGTTGTCGTGGGGGAACGGGAGGAGGCTACCCAGGCTGAAGCGTGGGTAAGCCAAGTCAACTGGGTCTCTATCCCGGCGCCGACGGCATCCTTGGCTGTTGAGGTTCAGGTGCGCTACCGTACCCCCCCAGTGCCCGCCATGGTGATCCCGGAATCGCCAGAGCGGGTAAAGCTGCAGTTTGCCGAGCCGCAGTTTGGGGTCACTCCTGGCCAAGCCGCCGTCTGGTACCACGGGGATCTCCTGCTGGGGGGAGGGATCCTGGAGCGCCCTTCTCCCTAGGCCAACTGCAACTTCCCTCTCGCCAGGGGGGAAGGATTGGGGGTGAGGGCAAGCCAAACTACGCTGCTTGCGCTTGCAGCTGCTGCAGGGATCGGAACAGGAGCACTGTATAGATATCGAGGATAGGCGCAACTGCCGTGGCGGCAGCATTCCCAACCACAGCCGCACCTAGGGTAGCTCCCAGGATCCCCCCAACAAAAAACGAAATCAGGATTGCGAGGCCGAAGATCAAACCCACGGCCAGAAATGCCCAAAACACCCCCCACCAACGGCCCCTGACGAGGTTCCAACTGTAGCCCAACCCTTCCGTGGCACCTTTGTCTTCCAGGACAATCGCGTAGAGGGTAAAAGCTAGCCTCACCCCCCAGTAGATTCCGGGAAGCACAAACAACAGCATCCCCAGCGAGACAATCAACACCAGCAGAATGCTGCCGAATACCAGAGGCACTGCCTTGGAGACAGCTTGATCCAGACTGTTGCCCAGGGAAGGAGTGCGCTGCTTCAAGTGCTGATCCACCAGCCAAAAGGCTGCCCCGGCCAGGATGGGCAGGCCGATCAGGCCATAGGCCAAGTTGAGGATCCCCCCGGCAAGCGGGATCAGCTCCGCAACGATGGGAATGACAAAGCCAGGAGAAGCCAGGATCAGCAGCGGCCCATAGATGGGGCCTACCAGTTCCAGCGAGCGCTGCAAAAGGGAGAAGGGGTTGAGGGTAACATTCTGCATAACAGAGGGATCCTCGTGGGCAACCAAGTCCACCCCCTTCATACCACGGGATCCCAGCTTTGTTGCTGGGAATAGGCTTAAGAAAGTCTGTATTGCTTTGTACAGATTTACGCCGATTTTTGGAGAATCCACGCCGCTGCCTGTTCGCCGCTGCGCAGGGATCCCTCGAGGCTGCTCTGGTGGGTGTATTCCCCGGCCCAAAGGAGGCCCGGCAGGCCGCTAAAGGTGGGAACCAGATGCTGCTGAAAGCCGGGGGGTTGTACAAACTGGGCAAAAGGGATCCGGTACACCCGCAGCAGGCGCAGTTGCTCCAAGGGGGCTTTATCGCTACGCGACGCTGCCGCGACGGGGAAGTAAGTTTGCAGCTCGGCCCGGCAGGCTTGGGCCAGTTCCTCGTCCCTCAAGGGGGGATCCCCTAGCACCACCACCGAATACAGGTGTTGGCCAGGAGGAGCCAGCGCCGGGCTGATGCGGGTAAGTTGGACCCAATGGTTGATCCAGCCCTGGCCGGTGGCGTTGAGGTGCAAATAGCCACCACGAGTGAGGGAAAAGGGAGCGCAGAAGTAGAGACAGGTCACCGCTCGCCCCTGGGTGGGAATGGGGGTGGGGGCTTGAGGGCACAGCTCCGCCTGCCAGGCCCGTGCCTGAGGGGCATCAGTAGCACAAACTACCCACTCGGCAGGGATCTCTTCACCCTTGGCGGTGCGGATCCCGCGCACTTTCCCGTCTTCTGCCAGGATGCGCTCCACCGGGGTTTGGTAGCGGATCTGTTCGGGGGACAGGTGACCGGCCAGTTGTCGGGCCAGTTCTCCCATGCCCAAGGCCGGGGTGACAATGGATTCCTCGGCCATCATCTTGAAATAAAAGGCAAAGAGGCGGGCGCTACTGCCCAGATCCGGATCTAGAAGGATCCCGCGGAAAAAGGGGTAGAAAAAGTGCTGGCAGATCTGTTGGGAAAAGCCGTACTGCTCCAGAAACTCCCGCAGCGAGCAATCGGATCCCCCTAGCCCTTCTTGAAAAACCTGCTCCGGGCTGCGGCGCGCCAGCTCGGATCGCAATTGCAGCACCTTGAGCTTGTCCCCAAAGCTGGCCAAGGGGTTGAGCAAAGAGGGGAGAAGGCTGGACAGATCCCGTAGGGGATCCCCCAACAGCCAGCAGCGACCGGGTTGAGCCAAAATAGCGCCGGGCCGGTAGGGACGGGGATCGAGCTTGCCCAGATCCAAATGCTGTCGCACTTTGGGATAGGCGGTGAACAGCACCTGAAAGCCGCGATCCAGGCGAAAGCCATCCACCTTGTCGGTACGCACCCGCCCCCCAGGGCCATCGCTTTTTTCCAAGACGAGAACATCCCTCTGGCCCCTCAGCACCTTGGCACAGGTCAGCCCTGCCAGCCCCGCGCCGATAACCACCACTCTGCCCATGCTCTGCCGGGATCCCTTCTTCGTCGAGTATTTTATCTGCTTGGATCCCACTAGGGCTGAGCTGGGTCGGCTGGCCCCCAAATGCGAATTGAGCCATCGGCGCCACCACTGAGAAGGGTCTGCCCATATCGCTGCGCGACGCTTCCGCGACCGGGGCCAAACAGCAAGACGCTCACCATCCAAGTCTGGCCGCCCAGGGTGCGCAACTGTTCTCCGCTGCGCAGATCCCAGAGCTTAATCTGGTGAGCGCGGTAATCGGTGCCGCTGGCGAGCAAGCGGCCATCAGGGCTGAGGGCAAGGGCGGCCAAGCCGGACAAAGTCTGGGGCAAGGTGCGCTCCAAGGATCCCGTGCCCAAGTTCCAGAACAAGATGCCACCGGTACTGCCGGCAAGCAAATAGCGGCCATCTGGGCTCAGAAGCACCTGCTCGATGGGGTAGTCGGCCTTTAGGGTTTCCAGCAAGGCTCCGCTGCCGGGATCCCAAAGGTAAACGGTGGGATCTCCATTGGCGGCCACCAAGATCCAAGGGGGGATCCCTTCAGATTGGTGGGAAGTATTCATACGGGTAGGTCTTGGGCCAAAGGCCACTGCTGTAATGCCAGCCCTCTGAGGAGTCTCCTGGGCGGCAGCAGTGGGAGGCGCCAGGGTGCGGATCAACTGGCCGTTGTCGGCCTGCCAAAGGCGGATGGTGCGGTCGGCGCTGCCACTGGCAATCCAACGACCATCGGGGCTAATGGCGACACTGTTGATCAACCCGGTGTGCCCTTGCAACTGCAGCCGCGCCAGCACATCCCCAGGCGAGAGAGCCGGATCCCCCAGGGTCGCCAGATCCCAGACCCGTACCGTCTTGTCTGCCCCCCCACTCACCAAAAAGGTACCATCTGGGCTGATGGCCAGTGCCTCAACGGATCCCTTGTGGCCTGCCCAGCTCTGGAGCAGTTGGCCAGCCTGGGGATCCCAAAGCCGGATCACGCCGTCGTCTCCCCCGGCAGCAAGGAGATTTCCATCCGGGCTGATGGCCAGAGCAGTGACGGCGACAGGGCCTTCCAGCGTAGCCTTGAGCTGCAAAGACTTGGCCCAGTCTGCCGGGTCGTTATCGCTACGCGACGCTTCCGCGACCGTGACGGCGGTGGGGACGGAGGCATGAGAACCGTTCTCGCGAGTAGGACGGAGTCCCAGGCCGTTGCGCTTTGCCGGGCCAGAGGATCCCGTTCTCGTGAGGGGGACAGAATCCTTGGGCTCCCCCCGCAGGCCAAGGTTCGCCCTCATCTGCCATACCCCTGCCACCGTCAACGCCAGCAAAGCCGCCAAGCTGCCTCCTGCCCAAACCGGTGGGATCCGGGGACGCGCCCGCAGCGATACCGGAGAACGCGGTGGGGTGGTTGGCTCCTGTAAGGGCTCGGCGGCGACAGGGCTGGGCTGGGACAGGAGTTCGGCGGCAGGGGGGCTCTCGGCGGGGGGCAAAGCCTGCAAAGCGGCCAGAGCTGCTGTTGCTGAAGGAAAGCACTGTTGTGGGTTGCAGCTCACCAAACGATCCAGAAAAGCAGCAAAAGGAGCGCTAGTAGAGGCCAGATCGTGCCAGCGCAACTCCCCCGTCAACGGGTCGCGAAACAGCTTCTGGGGCGGGATCCCGCAGAGGGCCTGCAGGGCAATCAGCCCAAGAGCATAGAGGTCGCTGCAATGCCTGGGGCCATAGGGGTTCCCGAAGCCAGAGCCGGAAAAAGCCAGACCCTGTTCCTCACCCCCCCACTTCAACAACACCCATCGGCCATCCGCCTGACGGTAGATCAAGCGAGAGGGCTGCAGGTTGCAGCAGCTCACCCCTTCCCCATTCAGGAAGGCCAAGGTTTGCAGCACATCCTGCAACAAGGCTCGTACCTCAGCCTCTGTCCAGTCGTGCCCCCAATGGCAGTGCATTTGGCGGGACGGAGTCGTTAGCTGGCCCCTCTCGGTTGCGTTACCTAGCAATAGAGCTTGTTCCAGGGTGGGCCCTTCAACCCATTCTTCCACCCAATAAAACTCCCCCTCTTGCTCAAAGCAGGCCAACAGGCGGGGGATACCCTCGTGGGATCCCAGGTGTTCCCGCAGCGCCACTTCTTGCTGAAAGAGATGCCGTAGCGAGGCGGAGTCCTCACTGTGTTCGCGGTGCGGAGCATTTTGGCCGGCCTGCCAGCGTTTGAGCACCACCCGAAGCCGCTCAGGATGATGGCTATCCTGTGCCAAGTAGGTTTGTCCGCTGGATCCCAGTGCTTCCAAGATCTGATAGCGGCCACCCAGGGTCTGCCCTACCATGGGGAGAGTGCGAACCTTTTCCTTCCGACCCATCATGCCATAGCGACGTGAGACTCAGGCTAACCGTTCACCCTTGCGTTCACGGTGCGGAGCGCCTGGGTGGGATAGAGTCCTCGCCGCATCAGTCCTCCACCGCCATGGCTGAGGTGAGCAGAGCAAAAAGCGAAAGGGGATCCCGACAGCCGCTTTCGGTCAACTTTCTCCCTGGAGCAGGCTGAGTTGCTCAGCGACCTGGGGGATGTTGTTGCAAAACCTGCTTCAAATATCGCCCTGTATGGGATCCGGGGTGCTCAGCCACCTGTTCTGGAGTGCCAACGGCGATGATCTGGCCGCCGCGGTCGCCGCCCTCTGGCCCCAAGTCAATAATCCAATCAGCACAGCGGAGAATGTCCAGGTTATGCTCTATCACCAGCACGGTGTTGCCTGTATCCACCAGCCGTTGCAGGACGTTCAAGAGTTTGTGGACATCGTAAAAGGACAAGCCGGTGGAAGGCTCATCCAACAGATAGAGGGTTTTGCCGGTGGAGCGGCGGGCCAGTTCTGCGGCCAACTTGACCCGTTGCGCTTCCCCACCGGAGAGGGTCGGGGCTGGCTGGCCCAGCTTGATGTAATCGAGGCCCACATCGGCCAGAGTCTGCAGGATCTTGGCGGCGGGGGGCAGAGCCGAGAAAAAATCCAGCGCTTCCCCCACCGTCATATCCAGGACTTCGGCGATGTTTTTGCCTTTGTACTTGATCTGCAGGGTTTCGCGGCTGTAGCGGCTGCCCCCACAGACTTCACAGGTGACGTACACATCGGGCAGAAAGTTCATTTCAATCACGTTCACCCCCTGCCCTTTGCAGGCTTCACAGCGCCCCCCCTTGACATTGAAGGAAAAGTGGCCGGATGGGTAGCCTCTGGCCTTGGCATCCAAGGTTTGGGCAAAGGTTTGGCGGATCGGGTCGAACAGGCCGGTGTAGGTGGCAGGGTTGGAGCGGGGGGTACGGCCAATGGGAGATTGGTCGATCACGATCACCTTGTCAATGTGTTCGATGCCCTCAAGTGCTCCCATCTCCGTGGGTTGGGGCACCTTGTGTCCAAGATGGTGCTGCAGGGCAGGGTAGAGCAATTCGTTGACCAAGGTGGATTTGCCGGAGCCAGAGACCCCCGTGACACAGACCAACTTGCCCAGGGGGATCTCTACATCAATGTGCTTGAGGTTGTTTTTGTGGGCATTGGTGAGCTTGAGGGCAACCGCTTTCCCAGCCCGCCGCTGCCCAGGGGTAGGGATCCGCAGCCGCCCCGAAAGATAAGCTCCGGTGATGGAGCGCTCGCAGGCCATGATGTCCGCCAGGGATCCCTGGGCCACCACTTCCCCCCCGTGGATGCCGGCCCCAGGGCCGATATCGACGATGTGGTCGGCGGCACGGATGGTTTCTTCGTCGTGTTCCACCACGATCAAGGTGTTGCCCAGATCTCGCAGGCGAAACAGGGTTTGCAACAGGCGCTCGTTGTCCCGCTGGTGGAGGCCAATCGAGGGTTCGTCCAACACGTAGAGCACCCCCGTCAAGCCGGAGCCCATCTGGCTGGCCAGACGGATCCGCTGCGCTTCGCCTCCGGAGAGGGTCATGGCTGGACGCGCCAAGGTGAGGTAGTCGAGGCCCACATCCACCAAAAACTGCAGCCGGGTTTTGATCTCCCGCAGCACCAACTCGCCGATTTGCGCTTGGCGAGGGGTAAGCTTCAGCTGCTCCAGGCGGTGTAGGCAGTCGCTGATGGGGATCTCGGTAAGATCTGTGATGCGGTAGCCCCCAACGCGCACGGCCAGGGCTTCCGGCTTGAGACGGGATCCCCCACAGGCGGAACAGGGACGGTAGGTGAGGTAGGCTTCCAGCTTTTGCCGATAGATTTCGGAAGTGGTTTCCTGGTAGTGCCGCTGCAATTGGGGAATCACCCCCTCATAGCGGCGATAGTACCCCCGGCCTCGGTACTGAGATTCCGCCTCGGCGATGTAGACCTCCTGGTCGGCGCCGTAGAGGATGATCTGCTGTTGCTGGGGGGTGAGATCACACCAGCGGGTGCTGAGGTCGAAGCCAAAAGCCTTGGCGGCTCCCGCCAACAGGGCCAGATAGTAGGGGTTCTCCCGCTCTGCCCAAGGGGCGATGGCCGCGTACAAGGGGAGCTTGGGATCGGGCACGATCCGCTCGGGGTCGAAGATGGGCTCAAAACCCAGCCCGTGGCAGACAGGACAGGCCCCAATCGGCGAGTTGAAGGAAAACAGGCGCGGCGACAGCTCGCCCATCACCGAACCGTGCTCCGGGCAGGCAAATTGCTCAGAAAAAATCAGCTCCGTTGGCTTGCCGTTCAGGTATTGCCCCGCCGACTCGGCCACCTTTTGCAGCAGATGTTCTCGCTCCTCTTCCCGCGGCAGCAGCTCCACCACCGCAATTCCTCCCGACTGGCGCAGGCAGGTTGCCAGAGAATCGGCCAGTCGCTCCGCTATGTCGGGGCTCTTGACCAGCCGATCCACCACAACCTCAAGGGTGTGGGTTTTGTTTTTGGCTAACTCGATCTCCTCGCTTAGATCCCGCACCTGGCCGTCGATGCGCACGCGCACAAACCCTTGCTGGCGCAAGCTTTGCAACAGGTTGGCATGGGTGCCCTTTTTCCCCTTCACCACCGGCGAGAGCAACTGAAACCGCGTCCGATCCGGCAGGGCCATGATCTGATCCACAATCTGATCCACCGTCTGGGGGGCGATCACCCGGTTGCAATGGGGACAGTGCGGGATCCCAGCTCGCCCATACAGAAGCCGCAGGTAGTCGTAGATTTCGGTAACGGTGCCAACCGTCGAGCGGGGGTTGTGGCTGGTGGACTTTTGATCGATGGAGATGGCCGGACTCAGCCCTTCGATGCGATCCACATCCGGCTTGTCCAGTTGCCCCAAAAACTGCCGCGCATAGGCACTGAGGGATTCCACATAGCGCCGCTGTCCCTCGGCAAAGATGGTGTCGAAAGCCAAGGAGGACTTGCCCGATCCGGAGACGCCCGTGAATACCACCAGGCGATCGCGCGGGATCCGCAGGTTGACATTTTTGAGGTTGTGCTGCCGCGCCCCCACCACATGAATTTCGTTTTGGCTGGACATCTCACCACCTTTTCGCGCAGCGTGTCACAGGTATCCCGTCGAGACCGGCGAGTAACAAAATCTTAACGATTCTTAGCTAACGATTCTAATGCCCTTCGCTTTGTCCAGAAGGGGATCCCAGCCGACCAGGGAACGACAAATCGGTAGCAAAAAAGACTTGGCTATGCTGGAAAAGATCGACCCCCAAGGGCCATGACCTGGACACTGCCATCCGTTCAAAAGGTGTTTGTTTACCTGTTGGTGGGGATCGCCTTCACGGCCCTTTGTCTGGGGGATCAGGCTCTGTCGCCACCGGTGATTGGTGTCTGTTTGGCAGCGGGGGCCTGCAGTTGGTTTTGGGAGCCGCCAAGGATTGCTTTTGCCCGCTATGCCCCCCTGTGGATGCCCCTGACGGTGGCGGTGTTGCTTAGCCTGCTGGCTTTGGTTATCTTTGGGATCCTTCCCTTTTCCGATGGGGCCATTGGCTTGGTGCTTTACCTAACGGGGGCCAAGCTGTTTCAGCGGGAACGGGCGGCGGATCACATCCAGTTGGCGGTGCTGTCTCTGCTGCTGATGGCCATTGCCACCCTGTTCAACGAAGACATCAGCTTTGGGCTGCTGTTTTTGCTGTACGTGGGGGTAGGGCTAATCAACCTCACCCTTTACCACCTGCGCCTGCAAGCAGAGCAGCACCCGCAGGCAGCCAGCCAAACCCGTGGCATCAACCTCAACTTTTTGGGCTTTCTCGGATCCCTGGCTTTGCTGGCGGTGATCCTGTCCGTGGCTTTGTTTTTCTTGTTCCCGCGGGTCAGTTTAGGAATTCTGGGTCGCCAGGCCCGCTCGCCGGTGATGACCACCGGCTTTGCCGAGGAAGTCAGCCTGGGAGAATTCGGCACCCTCAAAACCGACAACACCGTTGTCATGCGGGTGGAGTTTCCTGGAGGGGTGCCGCCCCGTGTGGAGTCCCTCTACTGGCGCGGGATCAGCTTCGATCGCTACGATGGACGGGCCTGGTCGCGAACGCTAGACCGCTTCATCCCCATTTTCCCCAACGCAGCAGGGGTATTTGATCTCTCTGCCTCCAGCTTGATCCCCACTGCTCCCGACCTGCTGCTTCTCCCCTTGGAGCAGCTTATCTATCTGGAGCCGCTGGTCACCAACACCGTTTTTGGGGTGGCCCCGCTGGTGGAGATGGAATGGCTGGAGCGGGGGGGAGCGGCGACGGTGCAACAAGCCTGGCAACGGCAAAATCGCCGCCTCATCTTGAGCGAGACCGGAGATATCGGCCATTCTCTGCCTCGGCAGGTGCCCCATCTCTACCGTGCCCGGAGCCGGATCTCAAGGGAGTTAAGCCCGCGCTTGCGCCGGCTTGGCCACGCGGAGCTGTTCAGTGCTCTCGACCCAGTCCAACAGGCAGCCTATCTGCAGTTGCCAGCAGACCTGGATCCGCGCATTCCCGCCTTGGCTGAAGACGTTACCGCTGGGATCCCCGATGTCTTTGGCAAGGTGACGGCTTTGCAGAACTACCTGCTGGAGAACTACGCCTATACCACCGATCTGCCGGATCCCGGCCCTGAACCGCCTTTGGAAGCCTTTCTGTTCACCCATCGGCGGGGCCACTGCGAATATTTCGCCACAGCCCTGACGATACTGGCCCGCAGCATTGGCATCCCGGCCCGGATGGTGAATGGCTTTTTGGGCGGGCGCTGGGTGGCGCAGGAAAATTATCTGGCAGTACGCAATGCCGACGCCCATTCCTGGACGGAGATCCCCTTTGGCCCCTACGGCTGGGTCATCTTTGACGCTACGCCGGCAGAGGCCAATGTTAGTCAGCGGCAGAGCTGGTGGGATCCCCTTCAAGATTTCTACGACAGCTTGCGCTTCCGCTGGTTTAAGTACGTCATCCAGTACGACCTATCCACCCAGCGGCAGATCTGGCGGCAGATCCAGGAGCTGGCCAGCCGCGTAACTGCTCCCCAGGAGCTGGAGGATGCCGGTGCTGGCTTCCGTCGCAGCCTGGTTGCCTTGGGGCAAACGTTGCAGCAGAATGGCCTGCCGGTGTTGGGGGTGGTTTTGATCACCGGATCCATGGCCTATTGGGGTCGCCGCCGCCGCTATCGGGCTTTGCGCTGGCAGGATGGGGGGTGGATTCTGTTGGCCACTGCCGCCAATGGGGTGGTGATGGGATCCCTGTGGCAGCCTCCGCCCCCCTGGCCCACCTGGATGGTTGGCCTCTTGCTACCGAGTCTGGCCTTTGCTGGGATGCGCTGGATCCCGGCGGCTCTACCCAAGTCGCAGCAGCGCCGCCAGCTTATCTCAAGGCTTTATCTGCAACTGCGGGATCTGGCGACGGCGGTGGGGATCCCAGCCCACCTAGGCCCTGAGGCCTGCCTGGAACACTTGCGCCACTCCGACTTACCACAAGCCCAGGTGGCCATCCAGTTCTTGGAGCGCTACCTGGAGGTGCGCTTCGGTGGGATCCCGCTGGAAGCCGGGGAACTGCAGCGTTGGCAACACCACCTTAGACAGCTTAGGCGGTCCTGGCAGGCCAAGAGTTCGACGCCTGCTCCCAAAAGAACAGCTTGACTGGAAGACGGCTATAAAGCTCTACGAGAAGCCTTGACGTTATGAGGCAGTTAAGAGATAGTTAAATCTAGGTATAGACCTCGCAACCTGCCCCGGCCAAGTAGTAGACCTGAGAGGCGGATTGTCGCTGCAGATAAGTTCTGCAGGAGCATTTGTGCGCGCTCTTGCTAACTGTTCAAGGCTGTGTTACTTTCCTTAACGTTCAGCTTTGAACGAGCAGGAGCGTGCTAGCTATGCGTAGCTATTCTTTGAGGGCGGCTTTGGCTGCAACTTTGTGTCTGCTGTCCTCGTCAGTTTTTTCCTCTAGTGTGGCTCAAGCGGCGCCTAAGCCAACCGGCAACGGTGCAATCTTCTTTCACCCAGATGGAACCTCAGCTTCCCACTGGGACATCACACGCATTCTCTACTACGGCCCCGATGGCTTTCTGAACTGGGATCGTCTCCCCGTGATTACCACCTATCGCGGGCACCTTCTCGACCAGCTTGGGGGAACTTCCAACGCCGGAGCGGTGACCCATGCCACAGGAACTCGTGTCCACGCCAAGAGCTTTGGGTTGGATCCGGACGGCAAAGAGTACCCCTCTGCCAACGGCACCCTGAACACGATCATGGAAGAGGCTGTGGCGGCAGGCTTGGGTACGGCTCTGGTGCAAACGGGATCCATCATTGAGCCGGGGACGGCTGCCTTCGTTGCCGAAGTTGCCAAGCGCAGCGACTATGAGGAGATTGCCCTGCAGGTGGTGGAGTCAGGGGTAGACATCATCCTCGGCGCTGGCGAGGAATGGCTGCTGCCGGAAGGTGTCCAGGGCCGCTTTGGCAAAGGGAAGCGCAAGGATGGCCGCAACCTGATTGAGGAGGCCAAGAAAAAGGGGTACGCCGTTGTCTACACCCGCGACGAGCTGCTCAAGCTGCCGGCAGATGTCTCCAAGGTTTTGGGGGTGTTCAACGTCGAGGACACCTTCTACGACAAGCCTGAAGAAGAGTTGCGGAAAGAAAACTTGCCCAACTACATCGCCAGCGCCCCCACCATTGCCGAGATGACCGAATTTGCCCTGGCGCGGATCTCCCGCAATCCTAAGGGCTTCTTCGCCGTCATCGAAGAAGAGGGCACCGACAACATGTGCAACAACCTCAATGCCTCTGGCTGCCTGGAGGCCATGAAGCGGGCCGACGATGCCATCGGGGTGATTCTCAACTTTATCGAGAAGAATCCCAAGACCTTCATGATCACCACCAGCGACAGCAATGCCGGTGGCATGCAGTTGGTGGATGTCGAGTCCGCCGATGAGCCGTTGCCCCCTACTGACCCCGAAGGCAGTGGTGCCCCCATTGACGGAGTTGACGGCACGGGCACAAAGCCGTTTATTTCTGCTCCTGACAAGAATGGCAAGCGCTTTCCCTTTGCCGTGGCTTGGGCTAGCGGAGATGACGTGGGCAGCGGCGTCATCGCTCGCGCTGCGGGCTTGAAGGCCCAAGAGCTGGTGCCGACCACCGGGATCCTGAACACGGACATTTATCGGATTCTCTACTTCGTGCTCTTCGGGGAGCAGATCCCCAGCGAGCTGAAGCCCTAGTGCTGCAGTTACCTGCTTTGGACGGGCATTTGCCTTAAGCTCTGGTAGCCACGGGGGATCCATTGGATCCCCTTTTTTTATGAGAACCACATAACGGCGAAGGGGCTAGCTCAGCAAAGCAGATAGACGTAGTTCATTTTGCGTTAGAACTGTACTACAGTGGGCTATCATGGAGCCGAGACTGTCCTTTGGGTTTGAGTTTGTTCCACCAACGCGAACTGCGATCTTCAACCATGCCCACTCCCGCTGACTCCTCTCCATCCCCCCTTCTCCAAAGCGACGAGGTTCTCAAGCCTGAGGACTCTGTTCCGCTGAGGGGGACGGTATTGGCGGCCCGTGAGCCTTTTTTGGGGCTGTTGCGGGATCTGGCGCGGGCCTACCAAGCTTTTGAAAATTACGCCGGGGTTCACATTCGGCAAATGGGGCTGACGGCCCCCCAATTCGATGTGTTGGTTACCCTTGGCAATACCCCTGGGATGACCATGAATGTCTTGGCCCAAAAAACGCTGGTGACCAAAGGGACACTGACCGGCATTGTGGATCGCCTGGAACAAAAAGGGCTGGTGCGCCGGGAAGTGCCCCCGGAAAACCGACGCTGCTTTAAGGTCGTGCTGACAGAAGCGGGGGAAAAACTGTTTGAGGAAATTTTCCCGGCCCACGTCGCCTACTTGAAAGAGCGCTTCCAAAAGCTGGATCCCTCGGAGATGGCGCAGATCCAGGCTTGCCTTAAAAAACTGCAGGCTATTTTCTAGCGCTTTCAGCTAGAAATCGCAGGAGCCCCGCACTGTACCCGTAGGGTCAGTGCCGAGAGGAATGCGAGGTTACAATAGAACCATGACCCAAGTCCTGACCGTATCCTGCAAGCTCAAGGCGTCCCAGTCGCAAGCCGCCAAATTGGACGCGACTTTGGAGGCTTTTGGCCAAGCCTTGAACTGGGTCAACCAAAACACACCCGAGAAAGTCGCCAACGCCGTTAAGCTCCAGTCTCTGTGCTACCGCGAAATCCGTGCCCGGTTCGGCTTGTCCAGTAACTTGGCTCAACAGATATGCAGACGGGTAGCGTCTGCTCGCAAGGTGGCACAACAGAAAAACCGCCCCGTCAAAGCGTTCAAGGGTGGCTTCGCTACCTACGACGCTCGTATCTTTTCGTTCCGCGAGAAAGACTGGACGGTGTCGCTGACCACGGTGGAGGGTCGGGAGCGCTTTGGGCTGGCGATTGGCCGCTACCAGAGAGAACGGCTGGCGGGCTCCAATCCCAAATCGGCCACTCTGGTCAAGCGTAAAGACGGCTCCTACTCTATTCAGATCTGTGTGGAAACGGAGCCATCCCCACCGCAACGCACGGGCAGAGTGCTGGGGGTGGACTTGGGGAGGACGGATATTGCCCATACGTCAGACGGGGACAATTGGAATGGACAGCAGTTGAACAGAGTCCGAGACCACTACTCCCGGTTGAGGGCGGTACTTCAACGCAAAGCCAGTAAGGGCACACGCAGTTCGCGGCGCAGATGCCGTCAACTGCTGCAACGGCTGTCTGGCAAGGAGAGACGCTTTCAGTCGCGTCAGCGTTGCGTAGCAAAAACGTGGGTCAATCATCGCATCTCCAAAGCTATTGTCTCTAGGGCAAAAGCTACCAACAGCGCTATCGCCCTGGAAGACCTGACAGGGATCCGGAAAAGAGTCAATCAACAGCCGCGCAGCAAAGCCGAGCGGCGCAGGGCCAACAGTTGGGCGTTCTACCAACTACGTCAATTTCTGGAATACAAGGCGAGGGCTGCAGGGGTTTCTCTGATTCTTGTGCCGCCTGCTTACACGTCGCAGACCTGTCACCGGTGCTTGCACATTCATCCCGACCCTGCGCAATCCTATCGCACTGGGAAGCAGTTTAAGTGTGGACACTGTGGATGGGAAGGGGATGCGGATTTGAATGGTGCGAATGTGATTGCGCTTTTGGGGGCTGTCGTAAACCAGCCTAGAGGTCCGGGCTTGTTTTGTTCTCTGGTAGAGCAGAGCAGGCTCAGGGCTACTGAAAGCCCGCTCCGTACCGCTTTAGCGGTCGGAGTCGGGTAGTTTACATTCCCCTCTCCGATCCGGCTGATCAGCGACCCCCAAGCCGCAGTGCCGGAAGCAACCTCTAGCCCGGTTCAAACGGCTGCCCCAGAGCTGCCGGCGGCGTGGCCTTCACCGCCTGCTGGATCCAGCGCCGCAGCCGAGGTGGGATCCCGCGCAAGCCGTACTCCCACCATTCCCCAGAAGTGAGCACCAACACCAAAATCATCAACACAAAGGGAGCCACCGTAAAAACTTGGGTGGGCACGGCGCGGATGGTGGTCTGGGCAACTCCGGCAAAGGACTGCAAAATGCCGAACAGGTAGGCCCCCAGGGCTACCCGCAAGGGGTTCCAGCCGCCGAAGATGACGATGGCCAAAGCAATCCAGCCATACCCTGCTGTATGTCGGTGGCTCCAGCCGGCCTTGAAATCCAGAGAAAAGGCAGCCCCCGCCAAGCCCAATAGGGATCCCCCCACAAGGGTGTAAACATAGCGCCAGAAAATGACATTGGTGCCGCGGGCAAAAGCCGCCGCCGGCTGTTCTCCCATAGCCCGCAACATCAGGCCAGGCTGAGTGCGATACAAAAAGAACCAAGTTCCCCCGATGAGCGCGTAGCTGGCGTACAGCAACAGATCCCCTTGGAACAGGAGTGGCCCCAGCAGCGGCACCTCTCTCAGGAAGGGGATGGGCAGGCTGGGCACCGTTGGCCCTGGGATCCGCACGAACGGATTGCCCAAAAAGGAAGACAAATCCGCCCCCAATAGGGTCAAGACGAAACCAATGGCAATTTGGGATCCCTTCAGGGTCAGCGAGCCAAAGGCCACGATCCCAGCAAACAGCGCTCCCACCGCGGCGGCAGCCAAAAAGCCCAATACCAAGCTTCCCGTCAGCTTGGCCACGGCGAACCCAACCATGGCGGCCAGCATGATCGTCCCCTCTGCGGAGAGGTTGATCACCCCTGCCCGCTCGGTAATGGTTTCCCCCACACAGGCGAAGACCACCGGTGTGGCGGTGGCAATGGCAGTGGAGAGAATAGCAACCAGTTGGGCAGCGGTCATTATGAGCCTGTCGAGAACTCGGGTTGGGTTAACGCATTTGCAGTTGCTGCGGGAATGCGCCTGTCGATCTGGTCATCGCCTCACCCCAACACCCAGAGCATGAAAGCCACCCCTAGGGTGACGGCACCAAACAGAGCATAGCTGATCCGGCGCAGCGGCCTCAGTTGCAGGGCATGCAGATCCTTAAGCCAGCCCAGCCCCAAGGATTCGACAAAGCGATCCAGCACCGCCTGCATAGGGTAGGCGTAAACCGATCCTTGCTCCTTAAAGTTCACCAGCACAACCAGCAGTGTAGCGTAGCCCCAGAGGAGGCCCCAGAGCATGACTCTAGTCAATGATAAGCTCAACTATACTGAAAATAATGTATAATATGTTCAGTACGGATTACTACCAGTTGATCTTTCTGTTTACTTTCGAGTCTGCCAACATGGTAGCCAAAGCAAAGCAGAAAATTGGTAGTAAGACGACACGGAAACTGCGCTTTGGGTATTCTACTCAAAGCTTTGCGGGATACCGCCATTCTGTTTGGAAACAAACAGAATGCTATCGCTGCATAGTTGAACAGTGATGTTCAGCAGTGTTCAGCGTAAATGTATCAGCACAGCGCTCAACCCGATTAAAATTGGCTCAAACATCGACTTTCCCTTGCCTTCTATAGGCATGTCCACTGCTTGCGTGAGCGGGAGACGGAGTTCTTTGAGCCTGGGGGACTTGGATCTCATTATTCCGGTTGTTTTCCCGTTGAGGCTGCCCTCCCTCAGACAAGAGCGTAGAAGGGATCCCAGCTTGCTTGCAGAGATCACGCCGGTTCTCTTCTGCCCGTCCAGGCCAGAAGATGACAAACTGGAAGTACCCGCTCGGAGTTATCTCGTCAAATCCCCATGAGTTCTCGCTACCTGCTGCCCCCCGCTGAACCCAAGTCTGTCGGTACTGCCTATATCCTCTGGGCGTTGGGCATCTTCGGGATCTGTGGCGTCCATCGCTTCTACCTGGGCAAGACTGGAACAGGCATCCTCTGGCTGTTCACCTTTGGCCTGCTGGGCTTTGGCCAGTTAATTGACCTGTTTTTGATCCCAGGCATGGTGGAGAACTACAACTTCAAGCTGGCCGTCCTGCAGGGATCCCGACCCTCCCCATCCCCAGCTTCCTCAAAAACCACCTCAGCACCTCCTCAGCCCCTCAAAGGTCAAGCTCTGATGCGGGAGATCCTGCGGCTAGCCCAACAGCGGCAAGGGATCCTCACCCTTGCGGAGATAGCTATCGACTTACCTGCCGACTTTGACGAAATTGAAAAGGCGCTGCAAGAGCTGAGCCGGCGGAGCATGGCTTTCCCCGAAAACAACCCGGTCACTGGAGCGGTAGAATACCACTTCCCTCACCTGCTGCACCGCTCCCCCAACCAACGTTCGCTCTAGATGCCCTCCTGCAGACCTCTACTGGGATCCCAGGATCCCTTGACGTTTGGCTAGCCGCATTGCCCGGCGAAAGGCCAGCAGACCCAGGCCGAAGTAGAAAATGCCGCTGGCTAGAGCCATGGCCAAGCGCACGGGATCCAAGCCCGCCTCCCGCACCATTACGTCGCGTAACAGCCCCGCCCCCGCTGTCATGGGTAGCATCTGCCCCAGCCCCTTCAGGGATCCCGGCCATTCTTCCGTGGGAGCAGCCAACAGGAAAAGCAGGCCGAATTGGCTGATGATCAAAAGCTGCTGAATTCGCTTCCAAATTAGAGCAGCGGATCCCAGCAAAAACGAAAAACCGTAGGCCCCCAGCACCACGCTCAAGAGCGGCAGCACCAAACTGGGGGGAAAGCGCAGCCGACTGCCCGTGAGCAGCAAAATGGCACCCAAAATGACGACAACAACAGAAAAGCGCAACACCAAGCTGGCACAAGCCCGCGCCAGAAACAGGGTGGCCGCGGAAAAGTGTGAAAGCAGCACCTGCTCTAGCGTCCCCGTCTGGGCTTCCACCTGCAGGTTAAGGGCAATATCGTTGACCACAAAAATGACCAGCGTCCAGAGCACATAGCCAATCACCACCGCGTCCAGCCGTTTGCCAAACTGGGAAGCCGGCCCTGCCACGTACTGAGCGCCGGCAAAGAGGGCATAGAAGAAGAACGTGGTGATCAGGATCCCGCCCAGGGCCTCTGCCGGATAGCGGATGTACTGGATCCAGGCCCGCTTTAGTTCGGCCCAAAACAGGTGGATCACTGGCATTGTCTATCCCCTCTTTTCAACAACTTGAGGAAGATGTGGGTGAGATCGGCTTCCTCTCGTTTGAGGCCCAGCAAGGGCAAAGGCCTCAAGATCTCTAGCACCTGATAGAGCATCTCTGGCGGGCCGCTGAAGCGCATCTGATGGGATCCGAGAATCTCCACCCCTTGGCGGGCCAGTTGTTCAAACCTCCAGGGATCCAGCCCCTGTTCCAGCTCGATCCGATAAGTGCTGACGGCGCCGGCAAAGTTCCGGATGAACTCGCGCGTGGGGGCTTGGGCAACGATCACCCCTTGTCGAATAACGGCTACCTGATCCGAGAGCGCTTCCGCAATATCCAGTTGATGGGTGGTGAGCAAGATGGCTCGACCCGAAGCGGCAATTTGGCGGATGAGGGATTTCACCGCTTGGGCGGCTTCCACGTCCAGCCCTAGGGTGGGCTCATCCAGCAACAACAGGGCCGGATGGTGCAGGAGGGCAACGGCAATGGCCACCTTCTGCTGCATACCCCGCGAAAGGGTTTGCACGGCAACATCCCGCTTTTCCCACAGGCCAAAGGTCTCCAGGAGCTCTAGCCCCCGTTGCCGGGCGGTTCTGGGGGGTAGCCCCCGCAGCACGCCAAAGTACTCCAAGTTCTGGAGGGGGGTCAGCCGCCAGTAGAGGTTGCGATTGCCTTCCAGCACTGCCCCCACCTGGGCCAGGGCCCCCGGATCGGTATGGGGATCCCGTCCGAGAACGCACACTGTGCCCGCGTCGGGTTGGATCAGGCCGGCAATCATCTTAATGGTGGTGGTCTTGCCGGCCCCGTTGGGCCCCAAAAAAGCCAGGATCTCCCCTGCTGCCAGCGTCAGGGAGACATCCACCACCGCCCGCACCTCCCTGCCTCCTTGCCGGTAGGTTTTTTGGAGGTGGTGAGCTTCTAGAACTTTCATGACGCGAACCCGATGCAAACGCGAAGCCGATGCAAAAAGGAGCGCTGAAGAGAGGAGGGCCGGCCATTCCACTCTCTCACACCAGAGCATGGGCCCGCCTCGAGAGGGATCCGGCAAGATCTAGGGGGTCATTGGGATCCCAGCCTCCATCCGGCTCAGGGCCAGGCTCATCTTGTCCAGCCACTGCAAAAGGTTCTCCAGTTGCTGCGCCGCCGGTACCATCCCCAGCCCTCGCACCGTCACCTTGCCCGGTTGGTAGACAAAGCGAGGCTGCAGGTGAGTGGGCAGAGCCTCTTTCAGGCGATTCCAAGCCGGCTCCTCCATGGGGGTTTCCAAAAGGACATGCTCCTTGGCTGGCCTAATGCGGGAAAAGCCCAGCGTGCGGGCCAGGATCTTCAGCTCCATCACCCGCAGCAGCTCCTGGGTAGGCTTGGGCAGGGGGCCAAAGCGGTCTTGCCATTCCTGGGCAATTTGCAACAGCTCGACCCGAGAGCCGGCAGCAGCCAGGTGTCGATAAGCCTGCATCTTTTGATCTTCGTCGGGGATATAGCTTTGCGGGATCATGGCGGTTACATTGAGGTCAATTTGTGTGTCCTCCACCTGTGGGATCTCCTGGCCGCGAATTTCTCGAATGGCTTCTTGCAGCATTTCTAGGTAAAGATCGAAGCCCACCGCATTGACTTGCCCGGATTGTTCCGTTCCCAGCAGGTTGCCAATGCCACGAATTTCCATATCCCGCATTGCCAACTGATAGCCGGATCCCAGTTGGGTAAATTCCTGAATGGCCTGTAGGCGTTTGCGGGCCTCCTCGGTGAGGATCCCGTCTTCTCGGTAAAACAGCCAAGCATGGGCTTGGATCCCAGCCCGGCCCACCCGCCCCCGCAGCTGGTATAGCTGAGCCAATCCAAACTCCTGAGCATTTTCAATCAAAATGGTGTTGACGCGGGGAATATCCAAACCGGATTCGATAATCGTCGTGCAGACCAGGATATCGATTTCCCCATTGTTAAAAGCCAGCATCGTTGCCTCTAGCTCCCCTTCCGGCATCTGCCCGTGGGCAATGGCAATGCGAGCACCGGGCACCCACTCCCGCAATTTGGCGCTGGTTTCTTCGATGCCTTCAATGCGGTTGACGACATAGAAGACTTGACCGCCGCGATCCAACTCTTGGCGGATAGCCGTGCGGATGACTTCGGGGTTGTAGGGAGAAAGGTGAGTTTTGATAGGCCGGCGGGAAGGAGGCGGAGTTTGGATCAAGCTCATTTCCCGCAAACCCGACAAGGCCATATACAGAGTGCGGGGAATAGGGGTGGCGGTGAGGGTGAGTACATCCACCTGGGTTTTGAGAAGTTTGATTTTCTCTTTTTGGTTGACGCCAAAGCGCTGCTCTTCGTCAATAACCAAAAGGCCTAAATCCCGAAATTGCACATCCTTGCCCAAAAGCTGGTGGGTGCCCACCACAACATCCAGTTCGCCACTCTTGAGACGGGATAGGATTTCTTTTTTCTCCTCCGAGGTGCGGAAGCGGTTGAGCAAGCCCACTTGAATAGGATAGGGAGCAAAGCGCTCTTTGAGGGTGTGGTAGTGCTGCTGGGTAAGAATGGTGGTTGGCGCCAGGAGAGCTACTTGCTTGCCGGCGGTTACGGCTTTGAAAATGGCACGGATTGCCACCTCTGTTTTGCCAAAGCCCACGTCCCCACACAGCAGCCGATCCATAGGGCGTGGAGATTCCATATCCCGCTTGATCTCCTGGACAGCTCGGAGTTGATCCGGCGTCAGGGGATAGGGGAAAGAATCTTCCAGCTCCTGTTGCCAAGGAGAATCGGGCGGGAAGGCATAGCCCTCCTGTTCGGCGCGTTTGGCATAGAGCTGCAGCAGGTCAAAGGCCACTTTTCGCAGGCTCTTTTTCACCTTCTGTTTGGTCTTTTCCCAGGTGCTGCCGGACATCTTGTGCAGGGCAGGTGGTCCATCCCCGCTGGCGCGGTAGCGGGAAAGGGAGTTGACCTGGTCGGCAGCCACCCGCAACAGGCCATCGCTGTATTGAATAACCAGGTACTCGCGGGTTTCGCCCCCAATGGTGAGGCTTTCTAAGCGCAGAAACTGGCCAATGCCATGGGCCTTGTGAACGACAAAATCCCCTGGCTTGAGCAGGTTGGGATCCACCTGGCGAGAGCTGGCCTGGCGGCGCTTGCGCACATAGGTCGGGGTGGCCAGGCTGTGTTGGCCGAAAAACTCGCGGTCGGTGAGCACCACCCATCCCAGCGTGGGCAGGAGAAACCCCTCCAGATCGGCCAGGCCGGAATACTTGAGGGCCACTGGGGTGTAGGACTGCAGCTGGCGCTCGATGGCCGGGAAGTCTTTGGGGTTGGGCACATACTGGGCGGGGCAGTCGTGTTCCTGCAGCAGAGCCACGGTGCGGGAGGGCTGGGCAGAGAGGATCCAAACCTGCAACTGCTGCTTGCGGTACTCGCGCAGGGTTTTGGCCAGGGATCCAAACTGGTGGGGAGCAGTAGGCACAGGCCGGCTTTTTAGGTCAAGGGCAGCTTCGGCTTCGCCAGCAGGGGCAAAGGTGCGGGCCAACAGGCAGGGGAAGGGATCCCAGTCGGGAGCATGGAGATCGAAGGGGCGGTGAAAGGGCTGCAGAGCCGGCTCCGCAACCTGGGCCTGTTTCCACTGTTCTTGGGCGTGGTAGAGCCACTGCTGGCTGTGGGCCTGGCACTGCTCTGGCTCGTCGATCAGGATGAGGGTGGTGGGATCCAGATAGCTGAGCAGATTGGCGGGAGGGGTGTAGAGCAGGCCGAGAAAACGGCGCAAGCCCTCCGGGGGGGTGGGCGACTGCTCCAACTGCTGCCGTAGGCCCTGGGAGAGCTGATCGGCTTTTTCCTGCAGAGCCGGCCAGAGGATAGGCCCATAGCCGGTGGGAGTAAGCCAAACGTGGGGGATCCCATCTTGGGAGCGCTGGCTGACTGGGTCAAACTCCCGCAGCCTCTCCAGCTCGTTGCCGAACCACTCCAGCCGCACCGGCCACTCGCAGGCCACCGGGAAAACGTCGAGAATATCGCCTCTCTGGCTCCACTGCCCCTCGCTTTCCACCAGACTCACCCGCCGATAGCCCAGACGAGCCAACTGCTGCCCCAACTGCTGCGGCGACATCTCCAAGCCGGGTTCCAGCTGGAGACAAAAGGCCCGCAACACCTCTGGGGGAGGGAGGTGGGGTTGGAGGGCCCGCTCTGTCGCCACAATGGCCATGCCCTTCTTCCCCTGGAGGCAATCGGCCAGCACCTGAAACTGGCCCCACACCAGCTCCGGTTCCAGGTCAAAAGGTTCGTAGGGGGAAGCCTCTGAAGTAGGGTAGAGCTGCACACTCTCCCAGCCCATGCCCTCCAATTGCGCTGTCCACCGGCCCGCTTCTTCCAGCGTGGCAGTGACCACCAGCAGGGATCTTCCCTCCTGCTGGGCCAAAGCCGAGGCAATCAACCCCTTCGGGATCCGCCCTGCCCCCTGCAGATCTGCCTGTCGCCGTGATCTCAACCGGGCGGCCAACTCTTGCATCAAGCCAGATTGGGCCAGAAAGCGCACCAGCGGAATAAACGACATCTTCCACCCCACCCTGCAAACTGCGATCCCAACAAGCAGGGATCCCAATTCTGGCAGGCTCCGGGGACAATCAGCAGCCGTCTGCTGGCGCTGTAGACGGGAAGTCGCCCCTTGCTGGGAATTGCTCCTCGATCTATTGGGACAACAGTTTTGTTGTTTAAAGACGAAGAAAACCAGAACCCTATGTCAATGGCCTGCCAGTTTTTGGCCGCTAGGTTCACAGAGGGCTTTTTGCTTTGTAGTCCAAATTACAAAAAAAGGTCTATATCTCACAGAATCCTAAAATTAACCTTTAGAGTCGGACGGCTTGTCGATTGTCTTAGCCAAGATTCGATGTTAGAAGGAACCACAAAGCGCGGCTTTCCCGGCCTCATCTGATGTCTGCCAGTCAGCAAGATGTTTTTCATGCAAGAGATGTAGCTGTATCAATTGCAGCAGATGTTGTCGGAAAAAGCTGCATGAATCAATCCACCTAAACTTGGTACAAATTATGTTTCTAGACACCGTCGCGCTTTCTCGGCTACAATTTGCCCTCACGGCCATTTTTCACATGTTGTGGCCGGTTTTAACAACGGGGATGGCCATTTACCTTGTTGTTATTGAGGGGCTTTGGCTAAAAACCCGCAACCTAGATTACTATCGTCACGCTCGTTTCTGGTCAAAACTCTATGTGTTGAACTTTGGCATTGGCGTGGCCTCAGGCTTGCCAATGGCCTTTCAATTTGGCATGAACTGGGCACCCTTTTCCGAAGCGGTGGGAGATTTTTTTGGAACCATCCTGGGCTTTGAGGGCACGATGGCCTTTATGCTGGAGGCCAGCTTTCTGGGGATCATGCTGTTCGGCTGGGAGCGCGTCCCGCCGGTGATTCACTGGATCTCGACGATCCTGGTGGCCTTTGGCGCCAACTTATCCACCTTTTGGATCCTGACGGCCAACTCTTGGCTGCAGACGCCGGCAGGTGGCGTGTTCGTCGATGGGAAATTTGTGGTGCGGGACTACCTGCAAGCTATTGTCAACCCCTTCATGGTCAACAGCTTTCTGCACATGTTTTTTGCCACCTTGGAAACCTCTTTGTTTGTTATCGGTGGCATCAGTGCCTGGTACATTCTCAAGCGGCGGCACAGCGAGTTCTTCTCCCGCTCCCTCAAAGTGGTCTTGGCAATGACCCTAGTGGTCGCCCCTTTGCAGGTGTTCGTCGGCCATTTGAGCGCAGAGCAAGTGTATCGCTATCAGCCGGCCAAGCTGGCGGCCATGGAGGCCCAGTGGGAGACGATCCCTGCCGGCGAGCGGGCAGACTGGAGCCTGTTGGCTGTGCCCAACGACCGCGAAGAGCGCAACGAGTGGGAGGTGAAGATCCCTGGCGCGCTGGGCTATCTGCTGGAGTTCAAACCCAGGCTGGATCGACCCATTCAAGGGCTCAAAAGCTGGGATCCCCAAAATCGTCCCCACATGGTTGGCCTCATCTACTACTCCTTTAGGACAATGGTGGCCATTGGCCTCCTCCTAGCCGGGCTTGTCGGAGTTACCCTTGTGCAATGGCTGAGGGGCAAGCTCTCAGTGGAGGCCCTTTCTCAGCAAAAGTGGCTGATGAGAGCTTGGATCTTCGCAGCACCCCTGGGATACATCGCCGTTGAAACCGGTTGGATCGTCCGCTGTGTGGGTCGGCAGCCCTGGATTGTGTATGGACAACTGCGCACGGTGGAATCGGTTTCGCCCCTGCCGGCAGGAGAAGTGCTGTTTTCTCTGGTTGGCCTGACCGCGTTATACACTGTGTTCTTCGTTGCCGCTCTCTACTTTGGCAGCCGCATCATCCGCGAAGGGCCCAACCTGGAGTTGCCCGCTCCTGCCCCAGCAACGCAGCCGGTGATCGTGGTCGAGCCTGCCCGCCACGAGCCAGATCGCCGTCCTGCAGAAGCTCGGTAGCAGCAGTTTGGTAGCCATCTAACTGGTGACTCCAAGTAGCAACAGGGCAACGTAGCAGGCCCATTCCCCACAGCAGTGAAACCCTTCGCTACGTCAACTCCCAACTTCCCTTCCCTAGAGGGAGAGGGACTGGGGATCGTCATCGGGAACTGTCTCGCACTGGTCAGAAATACTCAAAGCAGAGGGAACAGCGATGGAATCTTTTGAGCCTTTACAGCGGTTTCTGCCCCAGGTTTGGTTTTTTATCCTGGGCCTATTCCTATTTCTCTACGTTCTGCTGGACGGGTTTGATCTGGGAGTTGGTATCCTCTCCCTGACGGCCTCCAGCGAGACCCGGCGCAGCATCCTCATGACCAGCTTGGGCAATGTTTGGGATGCCAACGAGACGTGGCTGGTGTTGATGGGGGGATCCCTATTTGGATCTTTTCCTCTCGCCTACGCCACCATTCTCAATGCCCTCTACATACCCTTGGTGATCATGGTGGTGGGCCTGATCTTGCGGGCCGTTTCCTTCGAGTTTCGGGAAAACGCCGACAACAAGTTGGTGTGGAACCTGGCCTTTGGAGTGGGCAGCTTTTTGGCAGCCTTGGGCCAGGGATTTGCCTTGGGCAGCGTCTTCGAAGGGATCCGCGTGGACGAAGCCGGCCACTTTGCCGGCAGCCCCTGGGATTGGCTGACCTGGCGCACGCTGTTGGTGGCTCTTACTTTGATCCAGGGCTATGTGTTAATCGGCTCAGCCTACCTAATCGTTAAGACCACCGGCGAGCTTCAGGAAACCTACTACAAGACGGCAACCATCGCCACCTGGACAACTTTACTGGGGGCAGTGTTTATCACCATCAGCACTCCTATCATGTCCGAGCAGGCGCGTGCTCAGCTTTTCTCGCCCCCTCTTTTCTACATCTTTGCTGCCATCCCAGTTCTGGGACTTTTGTTGGTGGCGTTGTTGCTGCGCAGCCTGCGCCGGCGGGAAGAAAATAGCGTTTTGGTTTACACTTTTTTGATCTTTGCGCTTTCTTTTATCGGCTTGGGGTTCATGGTCTTCCCCAACATCATCCCCCCCAGCGTCACCATCTACGAAGCGGCGGCCTCCCCCAGCTCCCTGGTGTTTATGCTCACCTTTATTGGCTTTCTGATCCCGGTTATCTTGTCCTACAACATCTACAACTACGTGGTGTTCCGGGGCAAGATCGTGGTGCAGGAAGTGGCGGCGGAAGAGGCCAAAGTTCCAGAGGCAGTTTAAGCTGGCCTGAGGATGCAGCAATAACCCCGCCCGGTGATGGGCGGGGCAATTTTTTAGGTGCAATCGAACGTCTACAGAGAAAGGCTGATACATTTACGCTGAACACTGCTGACCATTACTGCTCAACGGTGAAGCGATAGCATTCTGTCCATTTCCGTTGTCACTACGCGACGCTGACGCGACCGCGTTAGCGGGCCGGAGGCCGAACAGAAAGGCGGTATCCCGCAAAGCTCTGAGCATAACACCCAGAGCGCCTTGCCAATCTCGTGGTAGCCTGTGGTTGCACTTTGGGCATCTAAACACCTTTGCGCCACCCAACTTGGTGTGGATGTGCCCGCACTTGGTACAGGTTTTGCTGGTGTACGCTTCCGATACTTCCACGACAACCACGTTTTTCTTCTTGGCTTGAAACTTCAGGAACTGCTTGAACCGATAATGCGCCCAGGTGAGCATCGCCCTTGCCGTCTTGCTACCAAACCTCCTCCCCGCCTTGGCAACCATCTTGGCTGACTCGAAAGTGGGGAGGAATATCAATCGGTAGTTATCCGTCAGGAACGCTGCTACCTTGCGATGGCACTCGTCCACCAGGTTCCTGATTCTCTCCCGCAGACGAAACGCCGCTTGCCGCATTCGCCTACGCTTGGGCCTCGGCGCTTTGCTCAGCCTAGATTGCAGATCGTCTAGGTGGTAGCACAGCCGAGTGATTCTACCAAAGTCCCCCTTGGCGATATCTACAAAACCTGCTCTCACTCTCTCTTGAGCCATTGCCGGATCTGCTCGGCAGCTACATCGCGACCTCCCAACCCAAAAGCCAACGCCACCGCCACGGCAATCGCCCCCAGAACCAGACCAAAAG
Source organism: Thermostichus sp. MS-CIW-41 (assembly GCF_054058915.1). NCBI lineage: Bacteria > Bacillati > Cyanobacteriota > Cyanophyceae > Thermostichales > Thermostichaceae > Thermostichus > Thermostichus sp. MS-CIW-41. Next base: position 2,663 of record NZ_JBSSBO010000023.1, on the reverse strand, counting down.
CCAACACCACAATGTCGGTGGCCACGCCCATCTGCTGCAGGGCCATGGCGCCAACAAAAACCAAGATAGCCACCCGCGCCGCCTGGGCCAGTACCCCTGAGGAAGGGCTACCCAAGCTCTTGATCATAGAGTGGGCCAAATTGGCCAAATAAAGACCGATCCCAAACACCAGGGCGCCGATGAGCACCCGACCGGAAATCAGCAACAGCCCCTGCACAATGTCGGTTAGGGCGGCAAACTGCAGCAACTCCACTGCCGGCACCGCCCCAAACAAGACCACGCCTACCCAGACCACCAAGCCGGCGATCTCGGAGGGAGTGCGACGTTTGGCAGCGGGATCCCCTTCAGGCTCAGGAGCAGCGGCCAGGGGCAAGCCCAGCCCCGCGACCAGACGGTCAAAACCCACCGCCTGCAGCAACTGGGTTACCAAGCTGGCCAAAAATTGCCCCAGCAAGTAAAAGACGGCCAGGATCAAAGCGGATCCCGCGATCAAGGGAATGGCCCGCAACACCTGCTCCAGCATCGCCACCGCCGGATCGGAGATGGCCCGAATTTCCAAGGCATTCAGCGCCGCAATCACCGCCGGGATCAACACCAAGACATACACCACCGTCCCGACGATCTGGGCCAACTGGGGAACGCCAAAGCGTGCCCCCAACCGATTTGCCCCTGCTGCCACCAACAAATTGGAGACGATCCCACGCACGATGCGGGCCAAAAACCAGCCCACTGCACCGATGATCAGCGCTCCCAAAATCCGCGGCACCATCGACAGCAACTGATCCAGCAGGTTTTGCACCGGCTGCAGCGGCCCCTGCAGGTTCAGGGTATCCAGGATGATCGGCAAAAAGAACAGCAGAATCAGCCAGTAAAGGGCATTGCCCAAAGTTTCATTCAGCAGGAAAGGGGTGACCTCTGTACCTCCCTCTTGGCCGGTCGGGGTTCCTTCTGCACCTGCCTCACCGGCAGTGCTTTCCTGCTGTAGAGGCCGGGCCAACTGCTCATCGAGGTTGAAACGCCGCAGCCCCTGGATGACTGCCAGCCGGGCAACTGTAGCCACCGCCCAGCCCACAGCCAGCAGCACCAGCGCCCCACCCACCCGTGGCAGATAAACGAAGATTTCCCCCAAAAACCTGTTGAGCGGATCGGAGACAGCTTGAAGCTGCAGGGCATTCAGTACCGCCACCAACACAAAAGCAAGAATCACCCAGTAGACGGCAGCGGCCACCCAGCGCTCCGTTTGGGGCAGCTTCTCGCCGGGCTTTTGGCCCAAAACCCAAGCAGCCAAGCGATTGTCCAGTTGCGTCCTTTTGAGCAGTCCTCTAACGCCGAAGGCTACTGCCATGGCCACTATCCAACCCAGAATTAAGATGGCAATCGCCGCAAGGAGATTGGGCATAAAATCGATAAGCCTAGACCAAAGACTGACGACAAAAGAGATGGCCTCATCTCCAATGGTGTTTCCAGAGGTGTCCATAATGATCCTCACAGCTTGAAAATGCTCAGGATGGACAGATAACAAGTGTAGGTTAACCTGAAGTGTTTTTTCAGGCAAGTTGGCCAAAGGGGGAATATGATATGAAAAATATATATTGAGGCAGAAATGTTGGATCTCGAAATAAAACTTTACATCTTATTAGCCCAAGGACTCCAGCCGTAAGTTGAAGCTCTGATCGGCCACCAAACGGCAAGGATCGAATTCAAGGTGTTGATATCGCAGGCTATAGCTTTTCCCCACCGAGCAGGAGCTTTGTAGATTAAGTCAGGATCTCTGTTGTGCGATGGATGCGGCTGCATTGGCTAGAGTCAGTGTTGCTGGGAGGAACTGTAGCGGGCAGTTTGCATCCACAGAATGAGAGCATTTTGATGACCTATATAAAGAATCAAACGGGCAATCGACACTCGGTCAATGGGTTGGATCCCCTGTAGCCTTGATATGCTTAGCCTATTGGCTTGCTCACTGTCTGGCTTGAGGTGTATCCCGAAAAACGTTCACAGCCCTTCAATTTATATACAATTGACGCTTTTCTAAATCGGTTTCTTCCAATACACCAGCGCATCTTCTCCGTTGTAATACCCCTTGCGACGTCCCAGCCGTTGAAACCCTGCCGATTCGTACAGGCGGATTGCCGCTTGATTGGAAGCCTTCACTTCCAGAGTAGCCCAGCGGCAGCCTGCTGCTCTCGCTTGGTTCAGCAGTTCTTCCAGAATCCGCCGGCCCAAGCCCTGTCGTCGGTGCTCGGGATCCACCGCCAAGGAGATGATATGCGCTTCTTCTTCAATACGCCAGAGAATGCCGAAGCCCACCAGCTCTTTTGTCACCTGCGTCGGCGAGGTGGGGCCTGGAGAGGGAAGGGGGAACTCGGCTCGGCCCGAGCCACACGGGGCGCCAACGGCAACGGGTTCCGCCACTACCCCAATCACCGTGCTTGTGGGTCGTTCCAGCTCCGCTCGATATCCCTGTTCTCCCCAGTATCCCCCATAGCACCGCCGATCCAGCTCCAGCAGTTGGGGCAGGGCGGTGATGTCCAACAGCTGCAGCCGATAACTCGTACCGCTCATGGTGGCCTAGGTTGTGTTGATCTTTCATTTGAGCCAAAAGAGAGCACTGACGAGATAGAGAAAACTCAAGAAGTTCCTGGCCAATTTGTCAAAACGAGAAC